>JBBITV010000496.1:0-3001 GCA_037440585.1 Chloroflexota bacterium | reverse complement strand
AGGATGTCCTTTACCTCGCCGCCCAGCACCCCTGCCTGGATGGCCGCCCCAATGGCCACGACCTCGTCTGGATTGACGCCCTTGTCGGGTTCATTGCCAAAGAACTTGCGCACCGTCTCCTGGACCAGCGGCATCCGCGTCTGGCCGCCCACCAGGACCACTTCATCGATGTCCGAGGCCTGATACTTGGCATCGCTCAGCGCCTGGCGCACCGGCCCAACGGTTTTCTCGACCTGGTCGCCGGTGAGCTGCTCGAGCTTGGCGCGGTTCAAGGTCATCGCGAGGTGCTTGGGGCCGCTGGCGTCGGCAGTGATAAACGGCAGGTTGATCTCGGTCTGCATGACCGTCGACAGCTCAACCTTGGCTTTTTCAGCCGCCTCCTTCAGGCGTTGCAGCGCCATCCGGTCCTGGCGCAGGTCGATCCCCTGCTCACGGCGGAATTCATCGGCGATCCAGTCGATCACCCGCTGGTCGAAGTCATCGCCGCCGAGGAACGTATCGCCGTTGGTGGACTTCACTTCAAAGACCCCTTCGCCGAGGGTCAAGATGGAAATGTCGAACGTGCCACCACCCAGGTCGTACACGGCGATTTCCTCGTCACTCTTCTTGTCCAGACCATAGGCCAGGGATGACGCGGTCGGTTCGTTAATGATGCGCAGCACTTTCAGCCCGGCGATCTCACCCGCATCCTTAGTTGCCTGGCGCTGCGAGTCATTGAAGTAGGCCGGGACGGTGATGACAGCCTCGGTGACAGATTCGCCCAGGTACTGTTCGGCATCCTCCTTTAACTTGCGCAGGATCATCGCCGAGATCTCGGGCGGCGAGTACTCCTTGCCGCCCATGATGACCCAGGCATCGCCGTTAGGTCGCTCGACGATCTTATATGGCAAAACCTTGCGCGCCTTCTGGACTTCGGGATCGCTGAACTTGCGGCCCATGAGGCGCTTGACAGAGAAGATGGTATTTTCAGGGTTGGTAATCGCCTGGCGCTTGGCCACCTGGCCCACCAGGCGCTCGCCCGTCCTGGGATTGACGGCGACCACGGACGGAGTGAGCCGGCCGCCCTCGGCGTTGGGGATCACCCTCGGCTCGCCGCCTTCCATCACGGCGACGACCGAGTTGGTGGTACCCAGGTCAATGCCGATGATCTTGCCCATATCTGATTACTCCTTCGCAGCTTGCTCTGATGCGCGTTCGTGCGGCCCAGGTTGAGTGGTAGACGCAGAGTCTTTGTCGGACGAACGCGCGTCATCGCTGGTTGGTTGGGGGGTTGGCTTCTTCGCAACTTTCACGTAGCTTGGCCGCAGCACACGGTCGTTAAGCTTGTACCCTTTCTGGAACTCGGCGATGACGGTCCCCTCTTCGTGTTGGTCAGTTTCCTCCTGCATAACTGCCTGATGGATCGTGGGATCAAAGGGCTGGCCGACCGCCTCGATAGGCGCCAGGCCTTCACTCTCCAGAATGGCGTTCAACTTGCGCTCGATGAGCGCAATACCCTCAATCCAGGTCAGACCGCGCAGATCGGCCGGAAGGGTCTGGAAAGCGCGTTGCAAGTCGTCCAGGATCGGCAGGAGCCGGGCGATCAACGCCGCATTGGCGTATTTTCCAAACTCCGCCTGCTCGCGTTCGACACGCTTCCGGTAATTGGACAGTTCTGCCCGCGCCCGCTGCCAGCCGTCCAGGTACTCATTTGCTTTGGCCTGGGCGGCGGCGAGTTCCTGCCGCAACGTTGCCTCCATCTCGGCGGCGAGAGCCACAGCCGCCCCGTCTGGCGGGGCACCACTGGTCTCCTCGATGACCGTCTCAGGCTGCTCGGTGGTCGTGGCGTCGCCCATTTTTTCATCGCGATCGGTCACGACTCAAGTCCTCCTTTTGGCGTAGTTAGGGTGCGACGCACTTCGGTCAGAATCCAAGTGCGTCGCACCTTTTAGTTCATCTTCCATACAAATCTGCTAACAAATCACTCATCAACCGGGCAATGTAGCGCACTGCCGGCACCGCCCGCTCGTAGGGCATGCGCGTCGGCCCAAGGACACCTAGCACGCCCATCGTATCCTGGTCCGGGCCGTAGCGGGCGAATACCATACTGTAATCGCGGATCTCCTCCCACGTGCCGTGGTCTCCGCCGATAATCACCTGGACGCCGTGCCGCGCCAGGACGACTTCGGAGAGGATCGCCTCAATCAGGCTGGTGTCTTCCAACACGCGCACAACATGCCGTGAGCGCTCCGCCGCAGCGAATTCCGGCTCCCGGAGCACATGAGTCAACCCCTCATGATACACCTCGCGTACAGCCGGCTGGTCGATCTGCGCCATGATCTCGACCACGCGCGCCACGGTTTCAATCTCGACCGGATCGAGAGCAAGCCCCGCTGCCCTTTGCTGGATCTCCTCGCCTGTCAGACCAGCGAAGTGGGCGTTCAGGCGATTCGCGTGACGGCTAAGTTCCTCCTGGGTCATTGGCTGGTCAGCGAAACTCAGCATTTGCTGCCGCACCGTGCCTTCTTGCAGAACCAGGACTAATAAGACCAGTGGCTCACGGATGGAGATAAGCTCTAGATGCTTAAAACGACAATGAGGCGCTTTCGGCACAGTCACCAGGGCGGCTGCCCGTGCCGTGTGGGCCAGGACGGCGGCCGCCAGCTTCATCCACTGCTCCGGGTCTACACCTGCCTGGTGGAACTGGTGGCGGATCGTCCGCTGCTCGTCCACCGACAGCTCGGCATCCTCCATCAATCGCTCGACAAAATAGCGGTAACCCTGGACGGTCGGCACCCGCCCGGCCGAGGTATGAGGATGGCTGAGGTAGCCCATCTCCTCAAGTGCTGACAGTTCGTTGCGGATGGTGGCTGGACCTACCCCCAGGTCGTGGCGACTTGCCAGGGTCTGCGACCCAAGAGGCACCGCGTTGACAATATATTCCCGGACGACAATTCCAAGGATGATCTGCTGGCGTTCTGTGAGTTCGGCCACAGTTCTTTAGCACTCTACCCCTGAGAGT
>JBBITV010000495.1:0-3004 GCA_037440585.1 Chloroflexota bacterium | reverse complement strand
CTGCAGTGTGTGTCGGGCTGCTCATCCTGGCCGGTGGCGGCCACCGTAACGTCTTCTCCCTCTACTCGTGGGTACCGATTCTGACCACCTCGTTGTCGCTCCTTGGCTCCAATTCATTAGTCAAACGCAGTCTGCTCCTGGCCCTGATCGTGTCCATCTTAGATGGCGGCTTTGTCCTGTCGCTGTTCCTTGACGGCTACACTTTCGACGTCGTCATCGAACGGCGCGAGATCGACGAAGTGTTCCTGCGCACAGCCAGCTACCCGGTCCTGGGGCTGGTGCTGGGATTTATCTCCTTCCTGGTAGAAATGTGGCAGCAGAGCCTGGAGCGAATGAACGTCCTGCGTGCCCAGGCGGCGGTCGAGGCGGAACGCAAGCGCATCGCCATGGACATTCACGATAGCGTCCTCAGCCAGCTTACCGCCCTGGTGCGCCGCGCCGAATACGCCGAGGTGCTCATGGCCGATGATCCAATCAACGCCCAGGCGGAGATGACCCACGTCACGACCATGGCTGGCGATATCCACGCCGATATTCGCTGGATCGTCAAGGCGCTGCGCCAGGATCCCACGCGCATCTCCCTGTCCGAAGTGGTGGGCGGCATCGTCACACGCTTCCAGCGTAACACCGGCCTGCCTGTCGATCTCGAGCTGCCCGGAGATGACCTGGCAGTATCCTTTGACACGGTGCGCCAGATGGGCTACGTGGTCGAGGAGACGCTGGCCAACGTCTGGAAGCACGCCCACTGCACGCGCGCTTCGGTCAGTCTGCGGCAGCAGGACGGCCGCGCCATCCTCCAGATTAGCGACGACGGCGCCGGCTTCGACGTGGAGCAGGTGACCCGCCAGCCGGCCGAACTGGCCGGCGTTGGGCTGGTGAGCATCCGCGAGCGGGCCGCGCAGATGGGCGGCACGGCGCGGTTCATCAGCCAGCCCGGCCACGGCACTGAAGTCGTCGTCGAGATTCCGCTGCCGTTAGAGGAGCAGGAGAATAGAGGAGCAGGAGAGCAGTCAATTTTGGATTTCGGATTGTCGAATTTGGATTTTAGACCGCAAGTTCGCAATCCAAAATCTGAAATCCAAAATCTAAAATCGGGGGCGGCAGCCGATGAATCGGATCAAAGTCCTGATTGTTGATGACATGGACCTGCACCGCGAGCTACTGCGCAGGTTGCTCGAGCGCCAGTTGGACATCGCCGTGGTGGGCGAGGCGGGTACGCCCCAGGAAGCCGTCCGGCTGACCGGCGAGCTGGCGCCGGACGTGGTGCTCATGGACCTGCGCATGCCGCGTACCGACCCGCGCGGTGGGATTAGCGCGACCCGGCAGATCGTTGACCGCTATCCGGGCGTCAAGGTGCTGGCGTTAACCGAATCCGACGACGAGGGCGACGTGCGCGAGGCGACGTTGGCCGGGGCGTCAGGCTACATTGTCAAGAGTGTCAAAGCCGAGCGCATCGCCGAGGCCATCCGCAATGCCTACAGTGGCAAGGGCTGGCTCGATCCCGCCGTCACTCAACACCTGCTGAACGATTACCGCCGCACCTCGCGCGAAGCCGAGACCCACCCCCTGCTCACACGTACTGAGCTCCAGGTACTCCAGCTTGTCGCGGAGGGCCGGACGGCACGCGAGATTGGTGAGACCTTGTTCATGGCCGAGAAGACGGTCAAGAATCACCTGTCGAGCATCTATCGCAAGATGGATGTGCGCAACAGCAGTCACGCCGTCGCCGAGGCGTACCGGCGCGGGCTGTTGAGCTGATTTGCCCGAAAGTCCTATAGCAGATAGGGCTTTCGCCGTGACAGGAGGGCCGTTTGACCCTTGATCGATTGTGGTAGCAGGACTATCCTTTTTTAGGACAAGTATACCTTGAAAGGATAGCTCATAATCATGCACCCTCTCACTTTAACTGTACCCGGCGTAAGAACTCAACCCGGTTCAGTTGTGCGTAAAGTGGTGCCTTCACGCCAGATACCCGCTCTGGCCCTCATTCGCGATGAGCTGGCCCTCGTCGAAGATAAGCTCCAGGCTGCGGCACACATCGATCATCCGTGGTTGGTGAATGTGCTCCGCTTTGCGCTTAGCTCCGGTGGCAAGCGGCTCCGGCCGGCAGTGGCCATCCTCGCCAGTAAATTCCATCCAACCGACCCGGCGTCAGGCTCGGGACAGACTCTGGACAAGGTGACCTCGTTGGCCGCCGCCATCGAGACGCTCCACACCGCAACTCTGGTACACGATGACGTGATCGACCAAAGCATTGTCCGGCGCGGCAACCCAACTCTCAACATCATCGCTGGGACCGCCGCCACTATTCTCAGCGGTGATTACCTGTTTGCCCGCGCCGCCGCGCTGGCTGCATCCACAGAAAATACACGCGTCGTTGCTATCTTTGCGCGCACGCTGATGACCCTGTGCGCTGGTGAAATCCGCCAAACCCTGGGCAATCCATCTGAGCCCAGCCTGGAACACTACCTCCAGCGCATCTACGGCAAGACTGCCTCGCTATTTGAAGCATCCGGCGAGACAGGCGCGATCTTGAGCGGCGCCTCCGAGCGCACAGTCGAGGCGCTGCGGGAATATGGCTATCACCTGGGTATGGCCTTCCAGATTATTGACGATGTGCTGGACTTTACGGGGGACGAGAAGACGTTGGGCAAGCCCGCCGGCGCAGATCTGCGCGCCGGCCTGGCTACGTTGCCGGTGCTGCATTATCTGGAGCTCGAGCCCGGCGACCTGGCCGTTCGCCAGGTGCTGGCCGGGGAGCGTGACGACGGGCTGGTCGAGCGGGCAGTAGACAACATCCGTAGCTCAGACGCCATACCGGCCACCATCGCTCAAGCGCGAGATTACGTCGAGCGAGCCAAGTCAACTCTGGCTCTCCTCCCCGCCAACGTCTATCGCCAGGCGCTGGCCGACTTGGCTGACTTCGTTGTCGAGCGGACGATGTAGCGTATCTTCAACATTGGTCACCCCAATGTCCCGCCGCCATCATTAAGTCGATCACGTC
>JBBITV010000494.1:0-3018 GCA_037440585.1 Chloroflexota bacterium | reverse complement strand
CCCAACCCGTTTCCCAAGTCGATCTACGACAACGTGGCCTGGGGCGCGCGTATCCTTCCCGTCCGGGTCGTCAACCGCAAGGCGACTCCGCCCTACGATCCCCTCGAGGCCAACGTCGATACCATTGCCACTGGCATCCGCTATGCCGCTGACCAGGGCGCAAAGGTCATTCTGGTGGGATTCGCCCTGCCCAGCCTGGCGTCCACAGACCAACAAACTCTCCAGGCGGCAGTCGACTATGCGTACAATGCCGGCGCCCTTGTCGTCGCAGCAGCCGGGGATCACGGCGCTGACGAAAGCAATCCCAACCCAATCACCTATCCGGCGGCCCTCAACCGCGTCCTGGCCGTCTCCGGAACGAGCCTGAACGACACGCGTTGGGCTGAGGCCGAGTACGGCGACTATATAGATCTCGCGGCTCCCGCCTCACCAATCACCACGATCGACGCTATCACGAATACCATGTTCTTTGGCGCCAGCAGCACCGCATTCGCTGCCGCCCACGTCGCTGGCGCGGCCGCCCTGGTCTGGAGCATCAACCCCGATCTCACCGTCGATGAGGTCACCAATACCTTGCAGTCCACCGCGCGCGACCTCGGCGCCCCCGGTCGCGATAACTTTTACGGCTTCGGCAGGCTGGATGTCATGGCAGCCCTGCAGGCGACGCCGCACCGGCTGCAATTGACCCCAACGACTCTCTGGTTTTCCAAGCTGGGCTTCTATGCCGTACCCGCTCAACAGACTATCACGAATACCGCCACGTCCGCACTGACCTGGTGGGCTCAAAAAGATGTCTCCTGGCTGGCAACGAGCGGCCCAACGGGCGAGGTGCCCTCCACCTTGACTGTTTCCATCCTGACCTCCCAAATCCCATTCGGCTCCTGCGGCACCCTCACCGGCCGAATCACGGCCCGCAGCGCCCTGCCGCTCTCGAGCGGTGACCAGATCGTTACAGTGAACTTGCAGCTCCCTGCCTGTCCCGGCGGCAGTGCGACCTCCACACGGACCGCTACGCCTACGCTGACAGTGACCGCCACGCCTACCCCCACCAGGACGCCGACCGCCAGTCCCACCCCTACCCCAAGTCCATCGCCCACCTCTACCTCCACGCCGACCCCTCTACCCGCCGACCTGGCCATAACGCTGAACGCCCCGGCGGTCGTCGAGCCGGGCGGCCTCGTGACCTACACTCTGACCTACACCAATGACGGTCCCGGCACTGCGCGCGCGGTGGCGATCACCAACACCCTGCCTGCTGGTGTCGATCTCTTCGGCCAGGCGGAGCCGCCGGGAACCGCCGTCGGTGCCCGCACCCTTCGCTGGGACCTGGCCGAGCTGGCGAGCAACGCCAGTGGCCAGATCAGTCTTGTTGGACGGGCTCAGGAAGAGTTGGCTGCTGGTATCTCGCTGATCGACACAGCTTCCGCTACCACGACCTCGTTCGATAACCATCCTGCCAACAACACCGCCTCGCGCACTACTACCGTGGTCGTCGCCGACCTGGGGGTGGGCCAGAGCGGACCCGAAATAGTCATGCCTGGCCAGGTCATCACCTACACGCTAAGTTACACCAATGGGGGTAGCGCCCCCGCTCGCAGCGTCCTGCTGACCGATACCCTCCCGGTCAGCGTGACGTTCCAGAATGCTTCCCCGCCCGCGGTGCCGGATGGCTCCGGCCGCCTCCACTGGGATTTTCCTGGCACACTTGCTCCCGGCGAGCGGCGTAACATCCTGGTCACCGTCCAGGTAGACCCTGCCCTACCGGAAGGTGCGGTGTTACGCAATACTGTGGAAGGGAGCACTCAGTCGCGCGAACAAAACACGGACAACAATCGCTCTGTCCTCGATTCCATGCGTACACTCTTGCAGCTCGCCGATGTCTATCTCGTGAAGACAGGCAAAGCCCAGGTGCAGCCAGCCGAGCTCATCACCTATAACCTGTCTTACGGTAACCGGGGCAACCTGGCCGCCGAGAGCGTGCGCATCAGCGACACTCTGCCCGTGAGCGTGACCATGATTTCGGCCAGCCCCAACGCCGTGATCAGCGGCCGTATCCTGACCTGGACGATCCCGGTTCTTCCCCTCGGCACGAGCGGATCGTTGACGCTCACGGTCCTCTCGCCGGTAGTCTCTCGGATGAGCCTGACGAACACGGCCGGCATCACCACTACCTCACCCGAGATCAGCACGAGCAACAACGTTAGCCAGGCCATGACGGACGTACGAGCTGGCGAGCCCGCCACCATCACCTTGCAGCCAACCGCGTTGACCCTGACCGTCGGCCCCGATCATACAGCCGCCATCACCGCCACGGTGCGGGATGCTCGGGGGTATCTTGTTGACGATGCACTGGTGACCTTCCAGATTGAAACTGGCTCCGGCTCGCTCAGTCAGGCCCAGGTTCCCACACGCAACGGCTATGCTGCCACGCACTACATGGCAGGAACCCAACCCGGCCTGACGCGTGTCATCGCCCGCGCTGGGAGCCTCACCAGCGACAACGCGACGCAGATTACCCTCCTCCCAGGCCCGCCGTCCAGCGTGCAACTCTTTGCCAATCCCCCGGCGAGTACGGCCGGCACGCCGGTGGAAATCATTGCCGTCGTCCTGGACACCTACGGGAACCCCGTCGCGGACGGTACCGTCGTGACCCTGACGACAACCCTTGGGCAACTGGACCCCGGCACCGTCACCACATCTGGTGGCACCGGGCGCTCCACCCTCAACTCGACCGTGGCCGGGCAGGCGCAAGTGAGAGGCAGGGCTGGGACGGCGGCCACCAGTTCACCTCTATCGGTCAGCTTCGCACCCGGACCCGCTGCCCGGGTACAGTTGAGTGCTCAGCCGGCAGGTATTCCCATCGAAAGTAGCCTGGCCAGTCAGGTCGAAGCCCTGGTAACCGACATCTACACCAACGTCGTCGCAACGCCTCATGTCGTGAACTTTGAGACCAGCCTGGGGACCATCGCCCCGCGCACCGTCCAGACCGTGGATGGGCGCGCGACAGCCAGCCTGACC
>JBBITV010000493.1:0-3027 GCA_037440585.1 Chloroflexota bacterium | reverse complement strand
AGCCCCATGACGCCAACCATGATGATCAGCGTGCCACGTCCAAACGGCAACATGCGCAGACTGGCCGCCAGCCAGGCACCATAGGCGACCAGTAGCAGGCCCAGCCCTTTCGCCAGGAAGGCCCCGCGCTCAGCCAGGTTGCGGAACACGATGAAGGCGATGGGGAAAGCCAGCCATCCCAACACCTCGACGGCCAGCAGCCACACCAGCAAGCCCAGCACCGGGCTGCTATTGATCGCGTTCGCCCGGTCGAACAGGCCTGACCACGTCCCACCCTGGCGCTGCCTCTCCCAGTCTGCGGGCGTCAACATCAGGCTGCGCGTATCCCTTGCTCCCCTTAACGCGCGGTCGTGCGGCAGAGACTCCGTCTCAAGTCCGTTACTGGGGCCGCGCGACCGCGCGTTACTGCTCCCCTGCTCCCCTGCTCCCCTGCTCCCGGTGGGCCGGACCAGCACCTGAGCCAGCACCCCACCCACGATGGGGATACGCTGCAACCGCGCCTGCCATCGCTCTTCGTTGACCATCTTCGGCCAGAGCCGGCGGATTTTGTCCCATTCGATTCCCTCGCCGAGGAGCGCGCGGACCCGGTCTCGCGAGTAAGCGGGTGTCTTCTGGAACATGACGACCCGCGGGTGATCGTAGACGCTGAATGCCTCTTCGGCGCGCGGGAACCAGCCGGAGGCAGGCTCATCCACCAACTTCGACGTATCATGGATCCCAGCGGCGTGCAAGGCATCGGCCGCTGTCTCCTGGTCCGGGAAGGTGAGCTGGCCTAGACTGGGGTATGATTCAAAGGTGGCGATGCGTTTGAAGCCGAGTCGTTCAGAGAAAAGCAGTTCGTAGTAGCGGGTGGTCATTGGGAAGCGCATCGGCAGGCGTGGAATGGAGCCGTAGAGGCGGTTGCTGGTCAAGAAGATGAAATCCGCCTGGTCGAGCCAGCCTAGCATCAGCTCCAGCTTGCGGGGCTCGTCCTCGGCATAATTTTGGAACTCGACGCCGGAGTACATGCCGAAGCCGTCCTTGCCATCGAGGCGCAGGGGGATCCCGTCGTCCCAGTGCTCGTTACCGAGGCGGCTGCTGCGCGCCTGGGCAGGCGGACCGGCCACCAGGCGAATCAGCACGTAGTAGTTTTGCTTTGCCGACAACGCCTGGCCCGATATGGGCACGTCAACCCGGGTCTCGCCAGCACCATCTGCGCTCGCCAGGTTGACTGTAGCCTGGCCCTTACCCAGCACCGTCTGGCCACCCGGGTCCTGAGCCACGATCACTTCGAACGTGCGCGGCAGTGCGCCGCGCGCCGGGTCGGACACGTAGTTCAGGCTGACTCGGGTGAGCGTCGCTGCTGCACGCAGGCTGAATGTGCCGACAACAGGTGGTCCATCGGACCGGAACTGGATCGTCGTTGGGAGCACGACCTGGGTCTGGGCCGTGGCGTTACCATCCGTCTCCAGGTGAACAGTCGCCGCCGAAGGAATATGGTCGTAGATCCAGCGCGACGCCTCAACCCGGGACACCGGCCGGGTGTAGATGCGCGTGAAGGCATATGCCCACAACCCCGTCCCGCCGACGACCGCGGCGATCAGTACTACAGCGCCAGCTTGCGCCAGGAGGCGGAACCGCAAGGATGGGATGACAAGGTGAGGGGGTGACAAGGTGACCGGATCGTCCGATGTCACCTTGTCATCCTTCACTTCGTTCAGGACAGGCTCTTGCCACCTTGTCACCTTGTCATTGCGGGCAGCGTCCCACACCCTCACCAACAAATACGCCGCCATGAGCGCCAGGAATGGGTAAATCTGGAGAAAATAGCGCATCGACGGGGAGAACTGGATGCCGTGGTAGAAGAATACGCCTGTGATCCAGGCTATTGGGAGGAGATGTCGCTCCCACTGACGCGCGTTCGCGCGGCCCGAGTCGGCTGGTCCAGACGTAGTTTCTGCCGCACGAACGCGCGTCATCTGGCGGCGGATGATTTCGATGACGCCCACCAGCCAGCCGCCCCACCCGGCCAGGCCCAGCGGCAGTCCCAGCCCCCAGATGACCATGTTGACCCAGGGGAACACCAGCGGCCACCGGTCGGTCCACTGATGGGCAAACGGGAGGTCCTGGTCACCGCTGGCCTGGGCGCGGATCGCGTTCATGTTATCGAGCCAGCGCCTATCGAAGCCGAAGCTAAGGAACCCCGGCCCCTCGAAGGCGTAGGGCTGGAAAACGCGGAACGCCACCACGGAAACAACGGCCGCGACGACAGCCCGCAGCAGAGTTTTCTCAAGCTCCATCGAACGCCGTCCGGCGGCGCGATCCCGCTGGCGAATCTTGTACAGGCGCAAACCGACGGCCAGCACGGCAATGCCGGCCAGCGTGACCATGTTAATTCTACTGGCGATGGCCGCTCCGAGGGCCACAGCCATCAGCAGAAAGTCAATCCAGCGGCCCTCGTCCACTACCAACACTGCTCCAAGCATCATCAGCACAACAAAGAAACTGGCGAACGTGTCCGCCGTGAAGAAGTGGGACTGCTGGATATTGAGGACGGCCATCGCGCTGAGTGCGGCGGCCAGCAAGCCCACCCGAGTATCGTACAGTCGCCGCCCAATGAAGAAGATGAGTAGGACAGCAGCCAGATCAAACAGGGCTGACATGGCCCGCCCGAGGAGGGTAACCTGATCGTAGCCGGCCTGTTTCGTCCACTCTGCAAACACCCGCACCAGGATGATAGGCAAATCGCCGTACACGAAGAACGTGTGGCCCCGGTTCACCGGGTTCAGCGGCGACGTCGCCGTATCGAAATACTGGCCCAGGCTCGATGGCAACTGGATGGCCGTCTCGACCATCGTTAAGAACCGCTCGTCCGGGTGCAGATGCTGACTTTCATCCCAGTTCAGCCCGACGAAGCGGAAATAAGTGCCGAGAGCCAAAATGACCCCGAGCGCCAGCACTACTACCAGGCCGGGTAGCATCGCCCGCAGCGAGACCGCTTGTTGCCCGGCGGCTGACTCTAAAATTTCCTGTTCCTTGCCCTCTACT
>JBBITV010000492.1:0-3037 GCA_037440585.1 Chloroflexota bacterium | reverse complement strand
AGGCCGGTTCGGATGCAGCCGGATTGAAGACGACTGCTATCAGGGATGGCGACTCGTGGGTGATTAACGGCCAGAAGATGTGGATCACTTCCGGTGGCATTGCCGAAGTCGTCCTCGTTGCAGCGGTAACTGATCCGTCGCGCGGGGCCAACGGCATCTCCAACTTCATCGTAGAAAGAGGCACGCCTGGCTTTACGCCCGGCAAGAACCAGCCCAAGATGGGCCTCAGAGGTTCGATCACCTCGCAGCTCTTCTTCGAAGACTGCCGCATTCCCGCCAAAAACCTGTTGGGCGAAGTAAACGGCGGCTTCCGCCAATTCATGCGGACCCTGGACGGCGGGCGGATTGGCATCGCGGCCATGGCCCTGGGGCTGGGTCGCGCCGCTTTCGAGACTGCCGTGAAATATTCCAAAGAGCGGGTCGCCTTCGGCCACCCCATCGCCGAGTTTCAAGCGATTCAGCACAAGCTGGCGAACATAGCGACTGAGCTGGAAGC
Organism: Chloroflexota bacterium; assembly: GCA_037440585.1. Lineage (GTDB taxonomy): Bacteria > Chloroflexota > Anaerolineae > Epilineales > JBBITV01 > JBBITV01. The sequence goes on along the minus strand of JBBITV010000492.1, from coordinate 2,541 downwards.
CGCCCGCCTGCTCATCTACCAGGCCGCTTTCATGAAAGACCAGGACCTAAAGATCACCATGCACGCGGCGATGGCCAAGCTCTTTGCCTCCGAAGCCGCCGAGCGCGCCTGTTTCGAGGCGATCCAGATTCATGGCGGGATGGGCTATAGCCGCGAGTTCCCGGTGGAACGCTATTACCGCGACAACCGGCTCACGGAGATCGGAGAAGGGACGAGTGAGATTCAGCGTCTCGTGATCGCGCGGCAGATTTTGGGGGAGTAGTGGAGAGATAGTACATAATCGCCGCCAACACCGCACCACCAATCGCCAGCGACTTGTCCGAGATGGTGTAGCAATACTCCGGCCTGGCACGAGGATCCACGTCCCCGATTTTCATTCCAGGCTGTACCGGAAATCCATCCCTCAGCAGCCCGCGCAGCACACCCCTGAACGTTGCAACGACCGCAGCGCCATTGACCCGCGCCAGCACTTGGCCGCGCTTGACGCGATCGCCAATGCGGGCGATGGTTCGAAGAGTTCCAGCCGTCGGCGCGCGCAAAACCCGATCGCGAGTGTGTCCGCCTATGGAACCCGGCGTGCCCGTATTGGGCTCGGCGCTACCCTGCCAGTAGATGCGGCCCAGGTTGTGCCCGCGATTGGTCTCGATGACCGCATGGCAATCGACACCGGCGGTGAACCCTGGCCCCAGGGCAATGACCAGCGGGGCATCGTCCAGGCGGGTGCCCGTGTTGCGCTTGGCCATGATGGCGTCAACGACGACGGCGGGCTGGAGGGACTGGATGGCTTGCGCCCCCGGGTCGACCAGGACGGGAACAAGCCCCTGGCGAGCGATGGTGAGGGCCTCGCCGGGAGTCTCCGCGCGCCGGGCCACCACCCCTTCGACGCTGACTTCGCCCTCATAAACAGCTTCTGAGAAAGCGACGGTCCGGCGTACGGCCAGCGGTTGCGCCAGCTCAGTCATGACAACAGGGAATCCGGCCTGGTGCAGACGATACGCGACGCCGGTGGCCAGGTCACCGGCACCTTTGATGAGGACCAGGATGTGGGCGAAACTCACGTGGTTTTGAAGCAAGAACCCCTCTTGAGAGCCTGACAAGGTGACAAGGTGAAATCACTCGGTTACCTTGTCACCTTGTCATCCCCTTAAGCTTGGCCAGCACCCGGTCCGGCGTCAGCGGAATCGAATCGAACCAGACCCCGGTCGCGTCGTGGATCGCGGCGACCAGGGCCGGGGCAAAGGGCAGGAACGGCATCTCTCCCACACCCCGAACGCCGAATGGCCCAAGGGGGTCTGGAACCTCCACGAGGACGGACTGCACCTCGTCGGGCACGTCCAGCACGCCGGGGATCAGGTAATTGCTGAAATACGATGTCAGCACTTGCCCGTCCTGCATAACGAAGTTTTCCGTCACTGCCCAACCGAGGGCCTGCACCACAGCGCCCTCGATTTGCCCCTCAATTTGCTGGGGGTTGACTGCCCTCCCCACATCGTTGACGGAGATTACCTTGAGCACGTGAATCTGCCCTGTCTCCACATCCACTTCAACCTCGACTGCTTGAGCAACGTAACCATAAGTGAAATTGGGATCGGCTTTGCCGGTCTCCGGATCGTAGGGCGTTGTGGCTGGCGGGCGGTATTGGAACGTGGCCATCGCCGGGCGTTCCTCATCTTTCCACATCGCCAGCGCCTTCTCCGCCGCACCTCGGATGGCGTTTCCCGCCATGAACGTCATCCGCGACGCCGACGCACTCCCCGAATTGCGCGTCTCTGCCGTGTCCTCCGTGATCAGCCGGACCTTTTCCGGCGGCACCCCAACAGCCTCGGCCGCTAACTGCCGCATCGCCACGTGCGCCCCCTGGCCGACTTCGGCGCCCGCGTGGCGGACCACCACTTCCTCAATCTCGGCCTCGCCCCGCAGCTCTACCGTTGCCCAGGATTCTTCGGGGAAGCCAAAGCTGAAGCCGACGTTTTTGAAGGCGCAAGCGATGCCTTTACCATGCAGTTTTGGAGACCGACCCTCACCCCCGACCCCACTCCCAAGGGGAGAGGGGAGATCTTGCTCCCTCTCCCTTTGGGAGAGGGTTGGGGTGAGGGTCCACCCCGCCTCCTTCGCACATGTTTCCAACACCTGCGCCAGAGAAACCCCCGCCGGCACCGGCATCTGCGTTGCCAGGATCGAGCCGTCCCGCAGGCAGTTGCGCAACCGCACCTCGACCGGGTCCATCGCCAGCGCTTCCGCCAGCCGCTCGATCATTAGCTCAGCCGCAAAGTGGGCCTGCGGCGCGCCGAAGCCCCGAAAGGCGCCCGTGGGGATATTATTGGTGTAGACCACAAAAGTATCGGCGCGAATGTTTGGGATTTCGTACGGCCCCGTGCACATCAGGTTCACGTTGCCCAGGACCTTCGTGCTGGTGGAGGCATACGCGCCACCGTCGGCCACTGTCTCCACCTCGGCGGCGAGGATCTTGCCGTTGCGCGTCGCGCCCCAACGGTGGCGGAAGTGCATCGGGTGGCGCTTGTGGTGGCCAATAATCGATTC
>JBBITV010000491.1:0-3044 GCA_037440585.1 Chloroflexota bacterium | reverse complement strand
GCGAGCTCCGATGCGTTCGCAGGATTGAACGGCGTGCTGTTGTTCCTGCTGGCGTATCTCTTCACCAATCTCGGCGCGTTCGTGGCGGTCGTGGTGGTGGAGAGTGCGACCGGTTCGGCGGAACTGGACGCGTTCGCGGGATTGATGCGACGTGCGCCCATCCTCGCAGTCGCGCTCCTCATCTTTCTACTTTCGCTTATCGGCATTCCGCCGACGGCAGGATTTGTGGGCAAACTGCTTGTGTTCGGCGCGGCGTTGGAACGCGGCTATGCGTGGCTCGCGCTCGCAGGCGTAGTGAACAGCGTCGTATCGGTCTATTACTATTACCACGTGATGCGTGAGATGTTCTTCGTGCCCGCGACGGATGACACGCGAATTGCTGTCCCGCGCGCGCTCGATTGGACGGTGGGGCTTGCCATTGCAGGGACGCTCGTCATCGCGCTCGCGCCGCAGCCGTTCATCGAGCTTGCGATGCGGTCGGTCGCGATGGTGGTGTTGCCGTAAAGAAGCGGACGTGATCGCTGCCGTGTCGGAGGCGGTTAAGCTGCAAGCAGCGTGAGATCCCCAAATTCTCATCAAAAACTCAGGTCTCACTCAGGTTCAATTAAGGTTTCTGGGTTATCATTCCAGGTAGAAACAGCCTGGAATATTGTCTGGCTGTCCGGGCAGCCCTTGAGGGCGGGTGACGGGGCCCGTCCTCGGCCGGGTGATGTGACCACCCATGACCTCTGATGAAGGAGGTGGGAAAGATGTACTGGATCGGCCGCCATCCTGGCCGATTCCCGGGTCTTTGGGCAGCCAGAGGCCAGGTAGCGCCAGACGCTGTTTTCGGGCAGGGGGCCCGGTGGGTCGAGAATCCAGGTTTGGCCCCCAGACCTCGCGGCGGGGCGCCGGCTCCCTGCCCGGCAGTCGCCTCGACCAGGTCACCGTTAACCCGGGCCGGGCCCTGGCCAAAGCGCCAGAGCCCGGTCTGGCGCCCCGCCAAGCTCATCACAAGCGAGACCTTCAGGGCCTTTCTGTCAGCGCACATGCCCCATAAGTGCGCTTTTTTCACCCGTTGGCTGTTCCTTGTACGACGCCATGACTGACCTGCACCGCAGGCGCCTTTACCGTTTCGTGAGAACCTTGCAGAAAAGGAGAACCTATCCATGCGTCCCTTGAAGCTCAGATTCAGCCAGGTCAACACCTGGCTGATTGTTGCCTTGCTGGCCCTGGCTGGGTGGGCCGTCGATTCCTTGCGATACTTCCTGGAGTTACACGAAACTCTCTGGGCTGGCCTGGGGGCCTTCGCCAGCCATTTCTGGTACGCCGTGCCGATGACCATCGCCGTGATCGTCCTCACCCGGCTCCAATCCCGGGCCAGACTGCTGGGCCTGGCCGTCTACGACGAGGCGGGCCGCCTGGTACAGCAACAGGGCGATTTCCGCCTGGATGAATTAACCGTCGGGGGTATGCTGGCGGCGCTGCGGAACAACGGTCACCAGGCCCTGCACAGTCTCACGTTGCCGTCGGGGGCCAGTGTATACTTCATGCGGGAAGCCGGGTTGACCCTGATCGCCAGCTTCTCAGGGCCAGCTTCACCTAAGGAACTGGCCGCCGGGGTCGAGAAACTGCGGGCCGGTGTGCCTGCTGCCTTCGATCTGCTCGACGGCCTGGAGCCACCAGTGGCGGCCCTGGCGGCCAACCTGTTGACCTCGCCGGTCAAGCGAGATGTGCTGGCTTTCCTCCACAGGTACGACCGGACGGCCCTCCAGGCGGGTGACCTGGCCTACTGGGTGAATGCTCCGGAGGGGGAACTCCTCCAGGCCCTGGAGGAGTTATCCGACCTGGGCCTGGTGCAACGCCAGTGTGTCTGCGATTGCACCTTCTACCGGCTCCAGCAAGACCCGGAGGTCTCCACTCACCTGGATCGATTGTTCACCTGGCGCAACCAGTGGCAGATGACGCTGGAGCGACTGGAGCACAGTATCGGGCGAGATCGTACCGCCTAGTAGACTGCTCGTCTACCGCTAATACACTACCTTAGGAGGGGGAAGAGACCATGAATGAGTGGCAGTGTATCGCGTGCGGGTACCGCCGGGTGGGGGAGGGGCCCTGCCAGGAGTGCCCGGCCTGTGGCGCAGACGCGGGCCAGCACGGCACGGCAGCGCGTGCCGAGGTTCTCGAAAGTGATAACAGCGTCGCCCTCTACTTCCATGACATCGACCAGATCCCGCTGCTGACGGCTGAGGAAGAAGTGGCGCTGGCCAAACGGATGGAGGCCGGCCGCACGGCACAGCAGTGCCTGGCGCAACGGTCTGGGGAAACCCTGACCGAAGCTGAGCAAGCCTGCCTGGAGGCCGCCATCGTCGACGGCGACCGTGCCCGGCACCGGCTCACCGCGGCGAACTCCCGGTTGGTGGGCAGCATCGCCAAGAAATACGCGCGCCAGGGGGTGCCCTTCCTCGACCTGATTCAGGAGGGTAACCTGGGCCTGATGCAGGCGGTCGAACGCTTTGACTACCGGCGCGGGTGCCGGTTCAGCACCTACGCCACCTGGTGGATCCGGCAGGCCGTGGTGCGCGGCCTGGCTGAGCAGGGTCGGGCGGTGCATCTTCCGGCGCATGCCGCGCGCCAAATGTACCACCTCAAGCAGGTGATCACCCGCCTGCACCAGGAACTGGGGCGCGAGCCGACCCTCGAGGAGGTGGCTGCTCAGGCAGATACCGGATCCAAACGCATCCGTCGGGCGATGGCCACCTGGCATAACCCGCTCTCCCTGGAGGAGATGACTTTCGGCGACGACGAGGCTGGCAAGTGGGATGACCTCCTGGGGGACGAAGAGTCGCCCTCGCCGGGTGAGCTGGCGCTGCGCCATCAATTGCGAGAGGAGATCCAGGAAGCCCTCTCTGGCCTGACGCCTCGGGAGGAGCGCGTGCTGGAACTGCGGTTTGGGCTCAGAGACGGGTACAACTATAACCTGGTCGAAATCGCTGAACGCTTCGGGTTGACGCGCGAACGGGTGCGGCAGATTGAGGGTCAGGCACTTCAGAAGCTCCGCCAGG
>JBBITV010000490.1:0-3046 GCA_037440585.1 Chloroflexota bacterium | reverse complement strand
CCCCTCGTCGGATTCGGTCAGGACATGGGCAGCGACCACACCCAGCGGCATCTGGCCGGGCCAGGCGCGGCGCACAAGGATGATCGGGCGCCCGCCGCCGGTATCCAGGGCGACGCCGGCCGGGGCGACCAGGTCTCCAGGGCGCAGGGGCGCCGTATCCACGTTCTGGGCCAGAAAGGCCATGGCGCAGCCGGTGCAGTCGCCATCAAGGAACAGGTTGCCGGTCTCATCAATGTACGCTTTGGCGTCGTTGCTGTTGCCGTTGGCGTAAACAATAAAATAGGCGTTGTCGTCGGCGTTGTTGTCCAGGTACACGTTGACCCTGTCGTTGCTCTTGACGACGATATCGCTGCTGGTGAAGGCAGGGTCGCTGGAGAGAACACCGTCGTTGTTGGAGGCGCTATTGCCCGCGAGGATCAGGTCAGGGCTGGCGTCGGATGCGCCGCGAGCGTATACCCCGGCCCCTGAGGCTGCGGCGGACTCGCCCCGCACCCCATAGCCGACGCTGCTGGAGCCATGGACACCGGTGGTTCCCTCGCCTCGCACGCCTGTCCCAACGGTACTGGTACCGTGCACGCCGATCTCGCCCCGGCCGGAGACGCCGGTGCCAAAGTCGGCCCGGCCCTCGACGCCGATCCCACTGATCGTGGCGGTGGTACCCCGGACACCCGGTCCCGGTGCCGCCCCGGTGTGCTCGCCCTGAACACCGGGGCCAATGCCGCTGGTGCCTTTGACGCCCACATCGCCCTCACCGAGCACGCCGGTGGCACCGGCACCCTTGACGCCGATGCCTCCGATACCCTGCACGCCGATCGCCAGGCCGCTCGAGCTGTAGCCGTGGACTCCGGCCCGCGTAGGCTGATCGCTGTCGGTCTGGCCGTAGACGCCGTGGGAGAACTGGCTGACGCCCGTCACGCCGGCGTCGCCCCCGCCCGTGCCTTTGACCCCGCCGTAGCCGTTGAACCACCCACCGTAGGTGCCGGCGCCTCCATCGCTCACACCCATCACACCGTTATCCTCGCCCCTACCGAAGACACCGTGGCGGCCAGGGGGAAGGAAGAGTGCTCCCAACCCGCCTTGCCCCACGAGGCCAGTGCCATCGAGACTGTTGGCGTAGAGGCCGTAACCCTCGCCCTGGTTGTTCAACTCCAGGATGGGGAGATCGCTATCTCCGCGCACACGGGTGCCAGGCACCAGGCTCAGGGCATAAGGCACCGGCGTCAGGGGCTGACGCGGATCGAGGGCGGTGTACGCCCCTTCGGCGTCCGCCTTTACCTCGATCTTCAGCCACAGGGCCTGGCCGTTGAAGTCGGCGTGCGTGACATCCAGGATAACCGTGAACAAACCATCGCTGACGGTAACATTGTCTTTGACGATGGCAGCACCCACCTGCGCGCCGGCTACGGCGTCATCCCAGAGGGTGAAGCGAAAGTCGTAAACGCCGTTGGCCGGCGCCCCGCCGTCCAGCAGCCGGCCCTGGTAGGTGATCTGGCTGGGGGCGACGGCGGCCAGGACCGGCGATTCTGGAACTGGCGGCCCGGCCTGGGCTCTCAGGGCCGCCCACAGCAGGAGAGGGGCCAACCCCACAAGGGCTAGAAGTCCGAAGCGAACGATTCTCTGCATGGACATGGGATCATCTCCTCTCGTGAACTGTCAGTCTGATGGCGGGCCTGGGTTCTCTTCCACGGTCTCCGATGATACGCTCAGGTCTCCTGTCCACCGTTCGATGAAGCGGACCAGGGTGGTGCCGTCCTGGACGTAGCCCACCTCCTGCGAGGCCACGTGTTCCACCCGGCCACGCCAACGGACACCACCCTCGCCATCTGGCTCACGCCACAGTCGGACAACGAAGGTGAGGGTGTTGTGGGAGGTATCGGTGGCTGGCACGGGCTTAGGCTCCCTTCGGCAAACGCACTTTGGCGAAATCAGAACCTCTAGTAGGTGAACATTTGGTCATGCTCCAATGACAGACGAACAAGCACGTTGGGCATGGCAAACTCTGCAGACTTGCCGCTAAAATCCGCGACTGTCACACCGCGCGCTTTGCTGGACATACCAGACAGATAGAATTGGCCGCCGCCTGTGGCTATGGCGTCATACAGTCACAATTCGACCGGTGCCCGACAGCGTGGGGGCGTCTGAGCAGCCCCTGCAGCTAACCTGAGGAACTGTCCGGCTCTATCTGCGAAAGCTGCTGACGCATCCAGTCCACGAACTCAGCGAGCTTCCGGAAGCGGCATTGCTGGGCTGTCCCAACCAGTTCGGCCTCGCCCCGCCAAGATGATTCCTCCGCGGGGTCCCCGTCGGCCCAGAGGCGGACAATGAAAGTGGCTTTGCTTGTGGCCGGCATCGTCTAGTCAACTCCGATGAAGGGCTGGCGCAGCACCTCGATCTGCGGAAATTCGGTAAATCGCCTCTATTCGCCACATAAGCGGCGAATTTGAGCCGTGTGACCCTGATCGTGATTGGCGAGCCAGGTGCCCAGGTCCAGTAAGGAGTTGCTCGTGCCGCGCATGGTTCCTCGGCGAGACCATTGCTCTGGCTTCAAACCACGCACAATCGCCAGACTCGCCGCGCGAGCCTGCCTCAATCGCTCCAGCAGGTCACCCACAGGCATTCTCTCATAGCCTTTGCCCTCGTGCAGCTTCCACGGAGGTATCGGCGTTGAGATGTCAGGGACACCTTGCCCTTCGAGTACGGTCGTCACGCGCCTGGTGAAGAGCACGTCCGTTTCCAACATGTGACCTATGATCTCTTTGACACACCATTCTTGTGGCGAAGGCTTGCGACTCAGCGTCTCATCGTCAACACCGTAAACAATCCCGGCAACCCAGCCTGGCACACTCTCCAAAGTCGTCAGGATTTCTGCGGGGGTCAATTGGCCGAGATGTTCCGGAGTCGCCGCATAGAAAGGCCCGAACCATTCAAACTCTGCGCCCAATGCGCCGCAGACGATGCACGCGTCTGGTGGGCCGCCTTCAGCGATGTACCCACAACTGTAGCATCCCCACAAGGATTGGGGGACATCGCTTTCCATCACATCGGC
>JBBITV010000489.1:0-3068 GCA_037440585.1 Chloroflexota bacterium | reverse complement strand
CAGGGGCCGTATTATGAGACTTTCCCGGTGGAGAACCCGCATTTGTGGGAAGTGTGGAAGTGGTGGCCGCAGGTCGCGTACGCACTGGTGGTGATCGTGCCGCGGCTGCGTGGTCGTCTGCACAAGTGAACATTCTCGCTATCAGCCACCAGCCATCAGCCGTTAGAAAATGAGCTGAGGGCTGAGGGCTAATGGCTGATGGCTGAGCGCAAAAGGAGCACAAGCTCATGAAAAACCTCCTCCATGAATTCACCATCGGCCAGCCGGCCGTCTACAATTGCCAGTCCGTGGACGCCGACGGGCAAATTTATGGAAATGTGCTGGTGTACTGGCCTTTGCTCGGTCCGCCGGTGCGCGGCGTGGGATTCTGGGGCGATTTTGGGCTTGAACAGGACCTGGCCTACAACCGGCTCAAGTTCAAGACCACGTGGGCGGATGGGCCGTGCGTGATCCCTCAGGGGACGATGCTCGTCGGGCAGGGCGCGCAGGCGCGGACGGTGCCGGGGGCGGAAGTGTTTTACTGCTCGACGACCGTGAAGGCCAACTGCGTCGAGCCGGGCCAGGCGGGATTTTTCCACGTCAAGCAGAACCAGCCAACCTTCACGATGATGCCGGTCGGGTTGCGGGTGCAGGCGCACCGGCTGCGCCACCAAGGGCGCACACAGACACTATGGCCGGCGATCCGCCAATATAACCTGGAGAGCCGGGTCAATGCCGATAACGTTCCGGCACTCGTGGATGCGATGCGCAGCCGGGCGAACCTGATGGAGTTGCCCAAGCCGCTGCCCGGCCAGCGGGGCGTTGCCGTTACATTAAACAGCGTGTTGCTCGGCGTCGAGATAGCGCCAACGGCGGAGCAGTTCGGGCGCTGGTGGGCCGGCGGGCTGGCCCAGTCGTACGCTGTCGAAGCAGTACGGAAGGCGCGCCCTTTGCGCCTGGGACCGGGAGGTATCGAAGATATTCTGCTTGGCGCCGATCTCGGGATTCAGCGTGGCATCGCTGGCAAGGTCATAAACCTGGAGCGTAAGGGATTGCGGGGGCAGGCTGTGTACTACGGGGGGCGGCTGGCGTATGCCACCGTGCTGAGCGAGGAAGTATAGAAAAAGGGATGAACACATTGCACGCCGAAGGCAGCACCTTCATCGCCCAGACGCCAGAAGATGTATTCGAGTTTCTCTGCAATCCGCGCGTGGTCGCGGCAGAGCTAACGGTGTACCACGTGCCTACCGATACAACAACCATCCCAAAGCCGCCGCCCCCAGTACGACCATCGCCGGATTGATCCTGGTAAACGTGAGCAGGGCGAATGTCACCAACACGATGATAAACTTGTCCCAGTTCTGCACCAGGGCCAGACCCAGTGTGGACCCCTTGCCAACCAGGACCGTCGCCCCCAAATCGTAAGCCGTCCACAGCAGGAACCCGATGACGGCCGGGCGGACGGCTTTGAGCATCGCCTGGATGCTCGGACTGTCCTTGATCTGGAAGAAAACCACGACCATCACCAGCATCAACACCGTCGTCGGGACGACGGTGCCGGCGGCGGCCAATATTGCCCCAGGGATCCCGGCCAGTTTGTAGCCGATGAAGGCCGACACCTGGGGCGCGATGGGGCCGGGCAACGCATTGCCCACCGCTACAGCATCGGCGAACTCGGCCGAAGTGACCCAGTCTTCAGAGGTGGTCTCGCGTTGCATGAGGGCCAGCGAGGCCGGCCCGCCGCCCCAGGACAGCAGGGCGACTTTGGTGAAGACCCAGAAGATTCGGAACAGCAGCATGGAAGGCTTTCTCCAAGAGGAAGAAGACTACTGCCGCCCACCCCTGGCACAGGAACGAGCGGCAGTGCTGGATCGTTATTTCGAGGACCTGCAGGTCGAGCAGGTGCAGGGAGGCGCGGGCTGGGCGCGCATCGCCAACCTGCCTTCGTTATGGGAGGGTCGCCGACGGCCACCAGCAGCCTCACTGGCAGGGCCACCGCCAGGGAGATGACCCGGCCAATCTAAAATCCTAAATCTAAAATCTAAAATCGAGTGTCGGGGCGAGTGGATTTGAACCACCGACCTCAGCGTCCCGAACGCTGCGCGCTAACCAAGCTGCGCTACGCCCCGCGAACGAGGCTTATTATACACTAAGTAAGGGAAGTAGACAAGTCCACCCGGCGCTATTTGCGAGCCAGGCGCCGATACTGGTGCCTGAAATAGAGTAATGGCTCTCTTTCCTCTCCCAATCCCGCAGCCACGACCTCACCAACGAAGATAGTATGGTCTCCGCCGCCGTAGCTGGCCCAGAGGCGGCAGTCCAGCCAGCCCAGGCAGCCGTCGAGAATCGGCGCGCCGGTGACGGCGACGCGGTAAGGCACGCCGGTAAAGGCCTCATCGACGAGCGGCGCGCGGCTGGCAAATCGCTCTGAAAGGAATTCGTGGCGGTCACTCAGGATACTCACCGCAAATGCCTGGCTGGCCTCGATCAGTTCGTGACTCTGTGCCAACCGGTCAATGCAAACCAGAACAAGCGGTGGCTTGAAAGACACCAGGCAAAAGGCGCTGACGGTAATACCCCGCAGCTCGCCGTTGTGGGCCATGGTGACGACGGTCACACCGGAGGCGAAGCGACCCATTACGCGACGGAAAGTCCGCTCGAGATCGGCCGGCTCAACCTGTTCTGTTGTCTGCTCCTCAGGTTGACTCGGGCCGACAGTCGCCCGTCCTGAGACGGTAATCCCCATGTAATGTATTCCTTACCACGTAGCGCAGCACCTTACCCGCTGTCTGGGCGGCATCGTTAATACAGTCCGGGAGGCCAATGCCGCGATAGGCGCTGCCGGTCAGGAAGAGGCCGGGGTGGCCGGCCAGCGCCTGGTCCAGCCGCGCCAGCCAGTCCAGGTGGCCGATCTGGTATTGGGGCATCCCGCGTTCCCAACGATAGACTCGCGTCAACACCGGCTCCTCGACGACGCCCATGATGTCGCGCAGCTCCTCGCGGCACATGTGTACCATGTCCGGGTCATCCTGCCAGACCACGTCCTCATACCCGGCGTGGCCGACAAAGCAGCGCAGTAACACCAGGTC
>JBBITV010000488.1:0-3085 GCA_037440585.1 Chloroflexota bacterium | reverse complement strand
CTGGTCCCTGGCCGGGCATTACCTGATGGTCTACCAGGGCTGGTCGACGGCCTTCCGGTTGGGCCTGGCGGTCGTCACCGCCATCCTCTTCTTTGCCTCGGTTCTGGCTCACGAGTTCGGGCACAGCGTCGTCGCCATCGCGACGGGGGTGCCGGTGCGGAGCATCACCCTCTTTATCTTCGGTGGCGTGGCCCAGATCACTCGCGAGCCAAAGCGCGCCGTGCACGAGTTCCTTATCGCCATCGCCGGGCCACTGGTCAGCTTCGCCCTGGCAGCAGGCTTCGGCTTCGTGTGGGCCGTGGGCGAACTGCTGGGGGTGCGCAGCCTGGGGGCGTTGGGCGGCTGGCTGGGCGGGATCAACCTGAGCCTGGCGCTATTCAATTTGATCCCGGGCTTCCCCCTCGACGGCGGCCGGGTCTTCCGGTCTATCGTCTGGGGGCTGACGGGCAGCATGCGGGGTGCCACGCGCATCGCGGGCGCCCTCGGCCAGGGGGTGGCCTGGCTATTCATCCTGGCGGGCATCTGGCAGATCTTCAGTGGGAGCTGGGCCAATGGGCTGTGGATCGCCTTTATCGGCTGGTTCCTGAACAGCGCGGCGACGACCAGCGTGCAGCAAGTCGCCCTACGTGATCTGTTGAAGGGCCACACCGCACGCGAGGTCATGATGACGGATTGCCCGCAGGTGTCCCCAGGCCTGAGCCTGGAGCAGTTGGTCCACGACGCCATTCTGCCCAGCGGCCGGCGCTGCTTTCCGGTCATGGATGATGGCCGGCTGTTAGGCCTGGTGACCGTGCATCGCATCAAAGAGGTGCCCCGCGACCGGTGGCCTGTGACCACCGTCAGCCAGGTGATGATCCCGGCCGGGCAGTTACTCAAAGCGCGCCCGGACGAGGGGCTCTACGAGGTGCTGGAGCGGATGACGTCCGAGGACGTGAACCAGCTTCCGGTGATGGACGACGGAAGATTGGTGGGGATGGTAGCTCGAGACAACGTCTTGAATTTCATCCAGACACGGTCGGAATTAGGGATGTAGGCTGTCGGCGTCTACTTGACGAAGGACGAAGGACGAACGACGAAGGAAGGAGGTGATTCAAGTGGCCAAAGATCCGGTCTGCGGCATGACCGTGGACGAGAAGACCGCCGCGGGCAAGTCGGAGTACCAGGGCCAGACGTACTATTTTTGCTCCAAGGGCTGCAAGGCCACCTTTGATAAGGAGCCTGAGAAGTACGCCGGCAAGAAGTGAGGCAGTCGCGAACTACAACGAATTAGAGGCAGGACCGGATGATTCGGAAGCCGTTCTGCCTCTAATTCGTTTGCCACAACCACACTTGGTTGGATAGACTATGGGGTAGGTGACCAATGAGCTTACTGGTGCGACGGCAAACTCACGACCGGGGCCGGTATCGCGAGATCGCAGCAGTACTGGCCCGGCATGGCCTGGGCTGGCTGGTGCTGGAACTGGGCCTGGGCGAGCGGGTGCCCTTCGAGCGCGGCCTGCTGGGGCACCCGCGCCGTGAGGAGCCATACACCCAGGCTGAGCACATCCGCATGGCCCTGGCCGACCTGGGCCCCACCTTCATCAAGCTCGGCCAGGTGCTGAGCACCCGCGCCGACCTGCTGCTGCCGGAGTACATCGGGGAATTCTCGAAGCTCCAGGACGCGGCGCCCCCGGTGCCCTACGCCGACGTCGCCGCAACGATCCAGCAGGAGTTGGGGGCGTCCCCCGAGGAAATCTTTGCCGCCTTCGAGCCTGAGCCGCGGGCATCCGCCTCTCTGGGCCAGGCCCACGCGGCGCGGCTCAAGGACGGCACGCCCGTCATCGTCAAGGTCCAGCGGCCGGGTGTCGAGGAGTTGGTCGAGCGGGATCTGGCGGTCCTGGCCGAGCTGGCGGAACTGGCGGCCCGGCGCACGCCCCTCGGCCGGTACTACGATCTGCCGGGGATGGTCGAAGAGTTCGCCTTCACCCTGCGCAACGAGCTGGACTACACCCGCGAGGGCCACAACGCCGACCGCATGGCCCGGAACTTCGCCGACGAGCCAGCGCTGTACGTGCCGGCGGTGTTCTGGGACTACACCACCCGGCGCGTGCTCACCATGGAGGAGATCCAGGGCATCAAGATCAACGACCTGGCCGGGCTGGAGGCGGCCGGGTTAGACCGGCACCGGGTGGCCGAGGAAAGCGTGCGCATCATCCTGCGCGAGGTGTTCGAATTCGGCTTCTTCCATGCCGATCCACACCCGGGCAACTTTTTCGTGCTGGCAGCCGCCGACGCCGCCAGGCGCCGCCGCCAGCGCGGCGAAAGGGTTCGCCGGGCCGAGGCACAAGACGGCCACGCGCCGGTCATCGGGCTGATGGACTTCGGGATGGTGGGACGGCTGGACGAGTCTCTGCGCGAGAGCCTGTTGCGCCTGGCCCTGGCCCTGACCCGCCAGGATACCGACCGGCTGGTGGACGAGTTCCTGGCGATGGGGGTGGCATCCGGGCGGGTGAACCGCCAGGCCCTCAAACGCGACCTGGACCATTTCATCGCCCGCTACTACGACCAACCTATCCAGGAGCTAGCCGCCGGCCGGGTCTTCAGCGAGGTGATGGCCGTCGCGCAGCGCCACCACCTCCAACTCCCGACGGACCTGATGCTCCTGTCCAAGGTCATCGCCATGAGCGAAGGCCTGGGCGCCCAGCTCGACCCCGACTTCAAGCTGCTGGAGTTCGCCGAGCCGTACATCACCCGTTTCTGGCTGCAGGCCCGCTCGCCGCGTTTCCTGGCGGAAAAAGTCGCCGAGGGCGTCCTGGACCTGGCCGAGTTGAGCCTGGACCTGCCTCAACGCACGCGACGGCTGCTGGCCGAGCTGGAGCGGGGCGACATCGCCGTGACCACGCGCCACGCGGGCCTGGACCGGGCGCTGGTTGAGGTGAATCGCATGGTCAACCGCCTGTCGATGAGCATCCTGATCGCCAGCCTGATTCTCAGCCTGGCTGTATTGATGACGGTCTACCATCCAGTAGGCTGGGAGGCGCTGGCCGGTCCGCTCTTCGGCCTGGGGTTCATCGTGGCGGTGGTGTTGGGGCTGTGGCTATTGTTC
>JBBITV010000487.1:0-3095 GCA_037440585.1 Chloroflexota bacterium | reverse complement strand
CCCGGTCACGAATTTCTTCCACCTCCAGGAAAAAGTGGCGCGGTTCATAGCGAATCAACTTCATGCTCTGGTTGACCTCTTCCAGCAGGGTTAACTTCTGGCGCTCCTCTAGTCGCTGGATGATCACCTGAATAATGGCGAAACTCATCCGGCTCAGAGCAGGCAGCGGCTGGTTGTGGTGGATACGCTCCTGCAGGTCCACCTGAGCAATCGCCTGCAAGCCACAGTGTTCCAACAGGTCGATGAGCAGCCCGGTCTCGACGCCATAGCCAGTGAAGAACGGCAGTTGCTCCAGCACCGTCCGCCGGCCCGCGTACTCGCCCGACAGGGGCTGGATAATTCCTGACAACTCGGGGTAGAACAGATTCAGGAGTGGGCGGGCTACTAACTCGGTCACCCGGCCACCGCCGCCAGCCTGAATCTTCTCGCCAACTTTCAGGGGACGGCGATAGTACCCCTTGACGTACTGGATGTCTGGCTCCTTGAGCAGCGGTCCGAGGATACCATAGACAAAGCGGGGATGAATGTTGGTGACGTCGGTGTCGATCCAGGCGATGATGTCGCCGGAAAGTACGTACAGGCTCTTCCAGAGCGCCTCGCCCTTGCCCTTGTAACTGCCATATTGGGGCAGAATCTCCTGGTGGACATATACTGGCACGCCATACTCGGTGGCGATCTCGCGCGTACGGTCCGTGGAGTTGGAATCGATGAGGACGATCTCGTCGAGGAGCGGGTAGCGGTCCATAAGGGCACCCTTGATCGCGGCGATGATCCGGCCCACAGTGGCCTCTTCATTGAGCGCTGGCAGCCCCAGGCTGATGGTGACTCCCTGGCGCTCTTTCATCTCGACCAGGCGGCCCAGGTTGAAGAATTCCCGGCTATGAAACGTATTTTCGGCAAACCACTTGTCCACCACGACCGAGATGGTCCGGTCAATGGGCGCCGGCTCAGATACGCTTGCCTGGAACGGCCGCCACACCGGACTTATTAGATTCCAATTTCCGCTCGCGACGGGTCCGTGACCCATCGCAGGGCCGGCCACGGACCGGCCTGGAGCATCAAATGCGGATCTACTGAGACTGGCGGTTGTGCGTACCACGACGACCGGTCCAGGCGCCTCTCTGAGTACCCGGGCAGTGACAGGGCCTATTGGCGCTGTATCCGAGGCGATGGCCGACGCGCCCATGACGACCACGTCATGGCCGCGTGCCTCGCGCAAGATCGCCTCGACCACGTTCGTCCGGGCCGTTACGACGCGCGTGACCTGTTCCAGGTCGTGCAAGAGTGGAAGAAAAACCCGGTACAGGTCTTCACCCATCCACGGGGGCTCACCTGCGATGCCATGCAGCACCGTGATCTCCCCGTGGCCTCGTGCAGCCAGGGCCAGGGCAACACGTAGGGACAGTTCGGCGTACGGGCCGCCGCGAATAGGCAGCAGGATGTGGCGGCAACGTTCCAGGTTAACACCTTTGATCAGAGCCACGTCACACGGGGCCGCCCGGAGCACCTGGGCCAGGGAGACGCCCAATACCTGGGCCTGGGCAGTCCAGTCCTTCGCTGGTCCTTCACCCCTTTCCGGGCCTCGGGTTGAGGCCAAAGGTAGGAGTAACAAATCAGACTCTAATTCATGGACTGCCTGGACTACCTCTTCCCAGGGGTGATGGGCCACCCGTACGCGAGGCAAAACCGCGATCCGCTCCCCGCCGATGCGCGCTACCAGGGCCTCAAGTTTACCCCGCAGGCGTTGCGCGGCCAGAGCGCCAGCGCTCAGGGATTGGCCTTCTGGCACCTGGACCACACCCAACACGCTGGCCTGCCCGGTTTGGTCGTGGACAAGGGCCGATGCGACCGTTAGAGGACCCAGGCCCTGGCGCGCGTCGGATACGGGCAATAAGACGTGGTATTTGCTTTCCACCATCGGTTCTCACTCCCATGCAGCAAAGGCACAACCTGCCCATTGGTCCAGTATCCTACCCCTTGCTAGCAGTGCTCGTGCCGCTCCACGTCCAGGACAAATACCGTCGCCGCGCCAATGTGACGAGTGCCCAGGCCGGGCACGTAGATCCGTGGCTCGGCAGGCACATGGCAGGTTGTCTGGATCACGGCCAGAACCTCGTCCACCCGCTCGTCGTCGGCTGTGATGCCCAGTGTGGTATTGCTCCAGCGCAGAAAGCCTCCAGCACTGGCCGCGATGGTGGGACGGAAACCGCGTTCAGCCAATGCCCGGAGTAAAGCATCAGTGTCCTCATTGTGGACAATGGCCAGTATCAGTTTCATGCCTGCCCTTCCGGTTTCTTTCGGGTCAATTGTATCATATGTTCTGGCGGACTACAAGCGGACGTGCGAAACGGTTCCCGGTTGGCGCCTGTCCTTGACGACTCAAGGGCAGGGGTGTATCATTGGGTCATGCCATACGCTTACCGTGGCCGGTGAAGTTATCTTTCCATAAAAACCGGGAATGTTCATGGGGCTTGCGGAAATCTTGTTAATCGCGGTTGGCCTGGCCATGGATGCCTTTGCTGTATCGCTGGGCATCGGTACCACCGGGCAGGCCACGGGGCCGCGCCTGGTTTTTCGACTCTCATTTCACTTTGGCCTCTTTCAGTGTCTGATGCCGATTCTGGGCTGGCTGGCCGGCTCTACCGTCGCAGACCTGATCAGCGGCATTGATCACTGGATCGCTATGGGCTTGCTGGCCTTCGTCGGTGGACGGATGATGCGTTCGGGGTTGGACCCCGCTGGTATCGTATACAGGCATGACCCGTCGCGTGGTGCAACGCTTGTAATGTTGTGTGTGGCGACCAGTATTGATGCGTTCGCTATCGGCTTAAGTTTGGCTATGCTCAAAGTGAACATCGTGTATCCGAGCGTCGTCATTGGTATCGTGACGGCTGGTCTTTCGCTGACCGGCCTGGCGATCGGGCATAAGCTGGGCGAGACGTTTGGGAAGCGGCTTGAAATTCTAGGCGGGTTGATCTTAATTGGTATTGGGCTGCGTGTGTTGATTACGCATTTGCAGTGAAGACTTTTGTGACCAGTACTTTCATTTGGAACTTATCTTGGAACTTCTCTTTGAACTTCTCTTGTAACTTCTC
>JBBITV010000486.1:0-3101 GCA_037440585.1 Chloroflexota bacterium | reverse complement strand
ACCTGGACCTGTTGCGCACGCTGGAACTGGGCGGGATGCTCGACCTGGCCGAGACCATTGCGGTAGGCGCTTTGAATCGCACAGAGAGCCGTGGCTCCCACGCCCGCCGCGATTACACCACGCGCGACGACGAAAGCTGGCTCAAGCACACCCTGGCTCACTGGACGCCAGATGGCCCCAGACTGTCCTATTCATCCGTGACGATTACGAGGTGGCAACCTGAGGAACGGAAATATTAGTTTCGAGTTTCGCGTTTCGGGTTGGGATGTAACGCGAAACCCGAAACGCGAAACCCGCAACTTTGAAGGAGTGACGAATGAACAACGTGGTCCCAGTCCGCATCATGCGGTTTGACCCAGACACGGATACCGTACCTGGTTATAAGACCTATAATGTGCCCACCGTCCCTGGGATGACGGTGCTCCATGCCTTATATCAAATTGTAGAGCGCCAGGACGGCTCGCTGTCTTTCCGCGCGGCTTGCCGCAGCGGTGTATGCGGTTCCTGTGCCATGAACATTAACGGCGCTAACCGGCTGGCCTGCGAGACGCAGATCGGCGCCCTCAGAGGCCCGATCACCGTTAAGCCGCTACCCCACCTGCCCCTGATCAAGGACCTGGTGGTGGACATGGCCAGCTTTTTTGAGAATTACGAGCGGATACGGCCTTATCTGATCACGTTGAACGAGCCGCCAGTGAAGGAGCGACTGCAAAGCCCCGAGGACCGCAAGAAGCTGGATAATTACATTGACTGCATCCTGTGCGCCTGCTGCACCTCTGCCTGCACCTCGACCGCTGGCAACCCAAACACCTACCTCGGCCCGGCCGCGCTGACGAAGGCCTACCGCTTCATCGTCGACTCGCGTGACGAGGCCCAGGCCGAGCGGCTGCGCCTGGTGGCCACCGAAGACGGCATATTCCGCTGCCACACTATCTTCAACTGCACGGAGGATTGCCCGAAAGGGATCAGCCCCACGGTGGCGATCCAGGAGATCAAGAAGATGATCCTCGGAAGGGCATTGACCGGCCGACTGTAAGTAGATTCGCCACGCTACGCCGACGAAGAGGTTGTCTAGAAACCCGTTTTCTCGAAGAAAACGGGTTTCTGTTTTGGCACTTGTGGTATAATAGCAATAGAAAGGCCGGGCGGTAATGGCGAGGTGCCTCGCCATTACCGCCCGGCCTTTCATGTGTGTAGCACCCGGCGATGGGTGATCCGTGCCGGGTCATGGCTTTCTCCGGGCGGGATCAGGTTACTTCTGAGCCATGGCTTTGGCCTGCTCGACCCATGATTGAACTTCTTTGAAGGTTGGGGGCCGCTTGGTGAAGCCACCGCTCTTGGAGACTTCGACCAGTTTCTGGTGGAGGTGATCCGGTCTGCGTTGCGCCAGTTCCTTGCAGCTATCCACGCCACCTTCTTCCAGGAGGTTGGCGAACTGGCGGCCGATGCCCTTGATGCGCGCCAGGTCGGCCCGATTGACGAACTCGAGCAACTGGCTCGGTTCAATGCCAAGCTCTCGGGCCAGTTGTCGCCGTTGGCTCTCCGACGAGGCCTGGCTCAACAGGGCGTCTGTATTCTTGATGCCTTTCGCCTGGAGCTTTTTAGCCAGGTCGGGCCCCATGCCACGGACGGCGCTGATATTCATCTTTGCCATGTCAAATCTCCTTTCTTTCTGTTGAGGTCTGTGGTACTCACGACTGCTTCACACGCTCCGCTGGCGAGAGCCTGGCGCCCAAACGAGGGCGACGGTTTCCACAGAGATATCCGTTTTCCTGGGCTTTACCTCGATGGTCTGCAGTACCTCGGCCAGCGGGTCGGTCGTAGCTTCAATGGCGTCGACCTCCGCCTTGAACTGGGCCTCCAATTCGTCCAACTGTGCCTGCAGAGCCTGCACCGTCTCTTGCGCACGGCCCACGTCCCCTGATTCTTTGAGTGAACGGCTCACCCCGCGCGCGGCTGTCGTGGCCCGGCCCAACGACTACCATTCTCCCGTGGAATCACATTCATGGGGTCTACAATGTGGAGCTTGCGTTAACGTACTACTAGATTGAACATTGTACTGAAATTGTATTACATCGTCAAGAAGACACGCTTCACGTTTTACGTTTTACGTGCTACAATTGCCTGTAGGAGACTAACATGGCACGTGTCGTCTTCATGGGAACACCCGAGTTTGCCATACCTACCCTGGAGCGGCTCATCGCGCAGCACCAGGTCGCCGGAGTCGTCACCCAGCCGGACCGGGAAGCCGGGCGTGGCCGCCAGGTGAGCCATTCCCCTGTCAAGCGCCTGGCGCTGGCACACGGCTTGCCGGTCCTGCAGCCGAAGTCGCTGCGGCGCGAGCCCGAGGCCGTCGAGCGACTGCGCTCCCTGATGCCGGACGTGATCGTGGTGGCGGCCTATGGCCTGATCCTGCCCCAGGCTGTGCTTGACATCCCCACGCATGGTTGTCTGAACGTGCACGCCTCCCTCTTGCCGAAGTATCGCGGCGCCTCGCCGATTGCTGGCGCGATTTTGGGCGGTGAAACCGAGACCGGTATCACCATCATGCTGATGGACGCTGGCATGGACACCGGCCCGATCCTGGCCCAGGTCCGCGCGCCGATCTACCCGGATGACACGACCGGCACATTAGAGCCGCGCCTGGCGCGCCTCGGCGCCGATCTACTGGCCGAGACGTTGCCCCGCTGGCTCGGCGGCGCGATCACACCCCGGCCGCAGGACAACAGCCAGGCGACTTATACCCGCCTGCTCTCCAAAGAAGATGGTCAGATTGACTGGACCGAGCCTGCAGATTTGATCGCCCGCAAAGTCCGTGCCTACAATCCGTGGCCGGGTACGTATACGATATGGGCTGGCAATCTGCTGAAAATTCTCGAAGCCGAGGCTGTCCCGAATCCACCAGCTTTGGCGCAACCGGGAGAGGTCCTGGCCGACCCAATGGGGGTTGCGGTTGGGACCGGAGAAGGGCTGCTGCGTCTGAAGACCGTCCAGCTTGCCGGAAAGCGGGCGATGGATGCAGCGAAGTTCGCGCGTGGAGCACGTGGATTTGTTGGATCAATAATGACCAAATTCCAATGACCAAATCCCAAATTGCTGAT
>JBBITV010000485.1:2866-3103 GCA_037440585.1 Chloroflexota bacterium | reverse complement strand
TCCCAATCCCCGCCACCCATGGCCCAGGTGCCCAGGCCAATCGTAGTTAAATACAGGTCTGTGAATCCGAGTTTGCGTGTTTGCATGGGCTATACTCCTGCGAATGCTTTCCACTGTAAAATACTCACGTAGAATACTCAAAATCAGCCCCGTGTCAACTTGCCAAAGCAGACCATCAGTGCTAGAATCCAACCTCATTGAGCAACGGAGGAGGTCAAAAATGCATCGTCGTCTGTT
>JBBITV010000485.1:0-2802 GCA_037440585.1 Chloroflexota bacterium | reverse complement strand
CCCCAGTCACCGTCACGCGCGGGCGGTCCAGCGCCAGATTTCCAGCCCGGCGATCTGTTCGTGAGCGTGTTTCAGGTCAAACAGGAGCTGGAGCGCAAAGCCGATTTCGACCTGATCGACGTCCGGTCGCCGGAGGAATATCGCAAGAGCCACATCACCGGCGCGCGAAACATCCCCTTCTTCGACATGGACAGGCGTTACCCGGAAGTGCCCAAAGACAGGTGGGTGGTCCTCTACTGAAGCTGCCCAACGGCTGAGTCGCAGTTTGCGGCTGACGTGCTCCAAAAACGTGGTTACACCATGCTGAAGATTATCAAAGAAGGGTTTTTCGAGTGGGAGGATCAGGGGTTTCCGATTACGAAGGGAGGTTGATAGGTTCGCGTTTGACAAGTCGCGCCACTTGGCTTATACTTAGGCTGGTCAACTAAATAGTGTAGACACAACCTTCGGGGCAGGGTGAGGTGTCGCACCCAGGGATGGGTGATGCCAATTCCCGATCGGCGGTATGATGCTCATCGAGCCCGCGAGCCGCAAGGCAGGATCCGGTGTGAGGCCGGAGCCGACGGTATAGTCCGGATGGAAGAAGGTTTTAGTCACGTATGCGTGTGATCGCGCGCGTGCGCGCTGGCGCCGTGCCGCGTGTGGTCGCGCATGGGCTGCGCCGTAATCCCGAAGGTCCTCCAGGGCCTTCGGTTTTTTTGTCGTGCGTTGCCGTTTGCCATGCCCCGAAGGAGTCACCTTCGGGGTTTTTTGTTGATTGGAATCACACTGGAATCACACTGGAATCACATTGGAATCACTATGAGCCGGGGAGACGAACGAATGCAATCGACACAGGTGATGACCGCCGTGGTCCGGCGACTGAACGGCCACGCAACGCTGCCGTCTGTCGCATTGCCGCCAATGGAAGATTGGACCCGCCAGGTGCGCATCCGAGCCCAGTGGTTGAGTATACCACTCGGCATGATCCTCCTGCTCGCGACGTGGGAATTAGTCGTACGCATAGCGAACTACCCTCAGTTCATTCTACCCGCGCCAGGCCAGGTGATCATGCGGTTCTGGACCACCCTGGGCGATGGCAGCCTGATCGGCCACATCCGGACGACTCTCGTAGAGGCGTTGGGCGGCTTTGGGCTGGGCTTCGTGGTCGCGGCCACGTGGGGCTATGTTCTGGCCAAGTCGCCAACCCTGGAGAAAATCGTCGCGCCCTACGTTGTCGCCTCCCAGTCTATCCCGATCGTGGCACTGGCGCCGCTACTGGTGCTGTGGTTTGGGAACGGCCTGGTCTCGAAAGTGCTGGTGTGCGCTCTCATTGTGTTCTTTCCAATCCTGGTCAATACAATTGTCGGCCTGCGCTCGGTCGATCCACGCTATCGCGAGCTGATGCGGTCGTGCAATGCCTCACGCTGGCAGACCTTCACCATGCTCGAGGTGCCTTTTGCCCTGCCCGTCCTCTTCGGCGGGGTGCGCATTGGCATCACCCTTTCCGTCATTGGCGCAGTCGTGGGCGAGTTTGTCGGCGCTAAGGAGGGGTTAGGCTTTCTGATCAACGTCGCCCGCGGCATCTACGACACCCCGCTCATGTTCGTGGCCTTATTCACCCTCATGACCATCGCCCTGGCGATGTACCTGGCCGTGGCGCTGCTGGAGCGGTCGTTCCTGTCTTGGAGACGGGCACGATAAGAGAACTCAGGGGAACTTGTCCCTAACATATTTCGGAGGAGAAGCAATGTACAAACCACTGCTCATTATTCCAGGACTGATCCTGCTGGCCGTTGCCTGTACGCCCGCCGCGCAACCGCCCGCGCCCGCGGCCGGACCCACGGCCGCTGTCAAATCCCCGGCTCCAATCACCGGCCCTGCAACTGCGCAACGGCTTGCCGAGGTCACGCTGGCAATGGGCTTCATCCCCAACGTCCAATTCGCGCCGTTCTACGTTGCCGTAGAAAAGGGATATTACACCCAGGAGGGCATCCAGCTCACGTTCGACTATGGGATGGAATCCGACCTGCTCAAGCTGGTCGGCACCAACCAGCTTCAGTTCGTCGTCGGCAGCGGCGACCAGGTGATCCTGGCGCGGTCCCAAGGATTGCCGGTAGTTTATGTGATGAACTGGTATCGCAAGTTCCCCGTCGCCGTGTTCAGCCTGAAAGACCTGGCCAGGCCCCAGGACCTGGCCGGCAAGAAAGTCGGCATACCGGGTCTGTTCGGCGCGAGCTATATTGGCTGGCGGGCACTGGCGTACGCCAGCGGGCTCGACGAGAAATCGGTCCAGCTCGAACCCATTGGCTTCACCCAGGCTGAGGCCGTGGCGACGGGTAAAGTTGAGGCAGCCGTCGGCTACGCCATGAATGAGCCGGTGCAACTGCGCCAGCAAGGGCTGCAACCCAAGGAGATCCGGGTCGCAGACTACATCGACCTGGTAGCCAACGGTATCGTGACCAACGAACAGACCATCGCCCAGAAACCCGACCTGGTGCGCGGCATCGTGCGCGCCTCACTGCGCGGCTTGCAGGACACGTTGAAGAATCCAGAGGAGGCGTTCGAGCTGACGTTGAGGTATGCCCCGGAGGCCGCCCAGCAGCGCGAAGCACAGATGGCGGTGCTCAAGGAGTCGTTGGGATTCTGGCAGAGTGACCGGCTCGGCTATACGGACCCCAAGGCGTGGGAAGCTTCCCAGAAATTCATGAAGCAGGTGGGGCTGTTACAGGCTGAGACGGACGTGAACAAGATGTTCAGCAACGACTTCCTTCCCAAATGACCAAATCCCAAATCCCAAATCCCAAATCGGTCATCGACCAT
>JBBITV010000484.1:0-3126 GCA_037440585.1 Chloroflexota bacterium | reverse complement strand
TCGCTATTGGCCTGCTCCTGGCCTATCTCCTGCTGCCGGTGGTCAATGCCCTCGACACATGGCTCAAAGTCCACGCCCCAGCGCTGATGGCCCGGCGCTCGCGGACATTGGCGATCCTGGCCATCTATGGGCTCGCCATCGGCATATTCACAGCCGTTGCGGGCTGGCTTGTTCCCCTGGTCGTCGGCGAGATCAAAGACTTCTGGCAGCAACGGGAGTCAATCCTGGCGGGCGTGCTACGCTGGACGGACGAGTTGTCCACCCGCTTTGGAACGGTCGAAATCCCGCCGACGCTGCAGGAGACGGTATCCGAGAACCTGCGGCGAATTCAGAGTGTGGTGGTCTCCGCGGCCGAACGGGGGGCTATTCAGACGCTGCTGGTAGTTCGGAGCACGATCAGCTTCCTGCTGGGCATGCTGGTTGTCCCGTTCTGGGTGTTTTACGTGCTCCACGGTCACGCTGAGATAGCGAGGGGTCTCAACGGGCTGATCCCGGCCAGCCTGCGCCCGGATATCCACAATCTCTTGGCCCTTTCCAACGACGTCCTGAGCGCCTACATCCGAGGACAACTGTTTCTGGGGCTGGTGATCGGGGTCGTAACGACCGTGACGCTGATCTTGCTCGGGGTCAACTATGCGCTGCTCCTGGGCATCCTCGCCGGATTCCTCGAGCTGATTCCCTTTATCGGTCCCATTTTGAGCGCCATTCCGGCCATTTTGCTGGCCGGGCTCGAATCGCCTCAGCTCGCAGTATGGACCGCCATAGCGTTCATTCTCATTCAGCAACTCGAAAGCGTACTCCTGGTACCCAAGGTCCAGGGTGAAAGCGTGCAGCTTCACCCGGCGGCGATCATGATCGTCCTGGTCGTGGGGAACGAGCTGCTAGGGCTGTGGGGGATGCTGGCGGCCGTGCCTCTCACCGCCATCTTGCGGGACATCTTTCACTATCTGTACCTGCGGTTGGGCGAAGAGGCGATGACGCCGGAGCTGGCCCTGGCGCGGGTTCGGTCAGAGCAGTTGAGTTTGGATAATGCGTAGCACGAAAGGCAGACCGTAGACTCAAATGTGGACCACAAGAGAATGGCCAACCAATCGCTGCCGGTGGGAGTTATAGAAGTTGAAGCGGATGAAGTTAAGAGTCTCTTCCAGCGTCATAGGTGCTGACGGAAAGTGGGGCAGCCGCCAGAGGACATGTAAATGATACTCGGGCTTATAGACCGGATCCTCGCTATCTCGCTCTCGTTCAAAGCGGAAGTAGTAGCCGCCAGGCCGTTCGTAGTGATAGGCATACCGATCTCGACGTACACCGCCCCGTGCATCCACCACAAACACCTCTTCCAC
Organism: Chloroflexota bacterium; assembly: GCA_037440585.1. Classification (GTDB taxonomy): domain Bacteria; phylum Chloroflexota; class Anaerolineae; order Epilineales; family JBBITV01; genus JBBITV01. The sequence goes on along the minus strand of JBBITV010000484.1, from coordinate 1,786 downwards.
TCTCAAGATGGCGCCATCGTTGTAAACGAGCCCTGGACTGGGGGTCACGAGGTAGCCGCTCCGGTTGTCCGAATGGACGCGGATCTCGAGGGGAAGGGCCTGACGTCGCAGGATGCCTTCACGCACCAAATTGTTGAGTAAGCCTCGGATATGAGCACCATAGTCACGAGCGTATCTCATTGTGTCCCCTGGTCTGAGCGTGGGTATTCATTCTTGATCCGCAACCAATCTTCGTAAAGCGCGACCCACTCGATCTTTTCGAAAATGTCGTCGGCTTCGCCCTGCTGCCAGCGCCGGTAGAACGTGTCAGAGCTTATGCCGTACCATTGCTCTAACTCGTCTAAGCGTCGGCGTACGTCCTCATCCGTCAGCTCATGGATATGTACCAGGTCCTCTGGATCGAGTTGGGAGTAATCGGTAACGTTCTTCAAGAGGGCTGGCGGCTCTATCCAGGCGTAACCGCCATTCCGGACTGCGGAGTGCCTGAATGGGCTTAGAAACTCTCCCAGTGCTTCTTGGATCGCGGCCACCTTGGATTCGAGGCGGGCAAGTCGCTTCTCCAGCCCATCGTCTGGAGCCTCGAAGGGTGCCACCTGAGATGGTTGAGCTCCGCTCTTTGTCTGAGGGTCCATGTACTCACTCCTCACTACGTAGGTCTCAATTCGCCAGTTAGGTGCAATTATACACTACGTAGCTGGAAAAGGGAAGTACAGGCGGGTGCATTTGCGATCTTGACCATTTCTTCGCATCCTGCTATGATAAGCAACGCAAACCAACCAGGAGGTTTACACCTTATGTCTCTTAGCGAATTCCGCAACGAACCCGCAACCAACTTCAAGCAACCCGAGAACGCCCAGGCCATGCAGACGGCCCTCAAGCACGTCGAAGGGCAGCTTGGACAGACCTATCCGCTCATCATCGGCGGCGAGGAAATCGGGACTGAGCAAACGTTTGACTCGGTGAACCCGGCCCACCCGAACCAGGTCATCGGCCGCTTTGCCAAAGCAACCGTCGAGCTGGCGAACCGGGCGGTCGAGGTGGCGCATCAGAACTTCCAATGGTGGAAGGACACGCCCGCTGAGACACGGGCTGAAATCCTGTTCAACGCCGCCGACATTATCCGCCGGCGCAAGCACGAGTTCAGCGCCTGGATGGTCTACGAAGTCGGCAAGAGCTGGCCCGAGGCGGACGCCGACACGGCCGAGACCATCGATTTCCTGGAGTACTACAGCCGCCAGATGTTGCGCCTGGCTGGCCCGCAGGAACTGACGCGCATCCCGACTGAGGACAACGAGCTACGCTATATTCCGCTTGGGGTATGCGTCGTCATTCCGCCGTGGAACTTCCCGGGCGCGATCATGGCCGGGATGACCTCAGCCGCCGTCGTCGCTGGCAACACCGTCGTCCTCAAACCGGCCAGCACTTCGCCGACCGTCGCGGCGCAGTTCGTGCGGATCATGAAAGAAGCTGGCCTGCCCGATGGGGTGATCAATTTCCTGCCCGGCCCCGGCGGCGCCATCGGCGACGCCCTGGTGTTGCACCCCAAGACCCGCATGATCGCCTTCACTGGCTCCAAGGAAGTCGGCCTGCGGATTCACGAGCTGGCCGGGAAGACTTCACCCGGCCAGATATGGGTCAAGCGCGACATCCTGGAGATGGGTGGCAAGGACGCCGTCGTCGTGGACGAGACGGCCGACCTGGATGCCGCGGCCCAGGGCATTGTCGCCTCTGCCTTCGGGTTTCAGGGACAGAAGTGCTCCGCCGGGTCTCGCGCCATCATTGTTGC
>JBBITV010000483.1:0-3156 GCA_037440585.1 Chloroflexota bacterium | reverse complement strand
ACAATGCCTTGAGTATTTCAGGGATCAGGGTCATGAACATCGCCCCGAAAATGGTGCCATAGTTGCTGCCCACGCCGCCGATCAGAATCACTCCGACAAGCCACAGCGACCAGGTGAACTGGAAGTGCTCCGGGCTGACGAAGAACAATGACGTAATCCAGAACGACCCCGCGATCCCGCCCAGCACACCGGCTACGAAGAAGGCCAGCAGCTTGTAGAGCACGACGTTGATGCCCAGCGTCTCCGCAGCGATGTCGTTATCGCGGATGGCCATCCAGGCGCGGCCCACGCGCGTCCGCAGCAGGTTGCCTACCACGACGATGCAGAGGACCACCAGGGTGATCATTAGGTAGTAGACGTCCTTCTCAGAAGCAATGACCCACGGCCCGACGGAGATGGTGCCCGGCGGGAGAGAGAAATAGTGCCCGCGTCCACCGATCTGGCTCACGTACTGGGTGATGACAAAATCCACGGTCACGAACTGCGCCGCCATGGTCGTCATGATCAGATAGAACCCTTTGACGCGGGCCGACGGCAACCCGAACAGGACGCTCCACAGCCCGGCCATTAGCCCGGCCAGGACAATAGTTACCGGGTACGGCAGGTTAAATTGCAGCATCCCGATGGCACTGGTATACGCGCCGACGGCAATGAAGGCCGCGTGGCCCAGGGTGATCTGCCCCGTGTATCCGATCAGCAATTGCACGCCCATCGCCGACAGGATGGTATAGCCGACGATGTTGGCCACGGAGAGGAAGTACACGTCGGCAAACTGGGGAAAAATCACAAGCAGGAACAGGAAAAGGATGCCCATGCGCAACCAGACGAACCGCGTCTGCCACCAGGCATGGTCCTGCCGGTAGTTGACGTGGTAGACACCGCTGGGAAGACGCATTGCTTGAGCCATGGTCCCTCCGGACAGTTACATCAGTTAGACTCGTTCGATCCGCGCCCAGCCCCACAGGCCATAAGGCCGGAACAATAACACGATCGCCATGAAGACAAAGGGGAAGATGTCCTTGACACCCCCGGGAGTGAAACGGTCCAGGTAGCCACCGGCCAGGTTCTGAAGAATGCCAATGGTGATCCCGCCGACGATGGCGCCCGGAACGGAATTAAGCCCGCCCAGGACGACCGCCGGAAGCACCAGCAGGCCCAGGTAGCCGACGGAGATGTTCAGCCCGTTGATGTTGCCTAATAAGGTGCCGCCGACGCCGGCCGCCATGAAGGCAATCGCCCAGGCGACGGCGTAGACGAAGTCGGCGCTGACGCCCAGGGAGAGGGCGGCCATCTCGTCGTCGGCGGTGGCTTGCATGGAGAGACCCCAGCGGGTGCGCTGGAAGAAGGTGACGAAGATGACCAGCAGCACCAGCGCCGCCACGAAGCTCCACAGATACACCTGGCCGATGACGATATTACCCAGGCGGATCGGCTCGGCCGGGAAGACGGGCGGATCGAACACGCGCACGTCGGTACCCCAAACCAGCTCCACGAGCCCCCGGAATAAGAAGGCCAGCCCGACGGTGACCATGATGACGGTTAACACTGGCTCGCCGATGAGCGGGCGCAGGAACAGCCGCTCAGTCAGCAGGCCCAAGATGGCGCCCACAATTAGAGTGCCTAAAAGAGCCAACGGGAATGGCATACCCCACTGGTAGAACGTCAGGCACACGTAGGCACCGATCAGGGTCAGCTCGCCCATAGCCAGGTTGAGGACGCCGGAGCACTTGTAGATCAACGTCCAGCCAAGAGCAACCAGGGCGTAAATGCTGCCGATCATGACGCCGTTGATCACGAGCTCGAGGAAGAATTCCATAGAACCTCCTGGGGGTAATGCGTGCAGAGGTACACAGGTACACAGGTCGCCTACCTACCTGCCCACCTGTGTCCCTGTCTCCCTATTTCACGCAATTGCGCTGGATTATATTCAAGATGGGGATTTGTGTCCAATCCTCACTGTTACCGATAGTGTCGGGATAACTCGGAAGCGTAACTGGCCCCCACACGAGTGGAATTCTGTTCCAGCCACGTGCTGATGCGTGTCCGCCCCGTTGGGGGCGCATTGGAAACGAGCAAATTCGCCATCAGACCCTCGACTTCGTCCCGCGTTAAGATGACATCATTGACCACATAGCCGATTAACCTGGACAGGGTAAGGGCCAAAGCCGGGCTCAAGTGAATGATCCTGGCTGAGCTGTGGATTTTCTCGGTGATGAGGCGAACCAGCTCATCGAACGTGAAAATATCAGGGCCGACAGCGTCTACGATGATGTTTCCATCCTGTTGGCCGGCATTGGCGACGATCTCGGCCATGTCTTCCACGAAGATGGGCTGCAGGCGGTAATCACCCGCGCCCGGCACGACAAAGAGGGGAAAGCGCCTGAGTAGCCAGGCGATGTTGTTGATGAGGATATCCTCGGTCCCGAAGATCACCGTGGGCCGGATGATGGCGTAGGACAGTCTGGACTGGATGATCGCCATCTCCAGCAAGCCCTTCCCTCTGAAATAAGGCAGCGGGGATGTCTCAGAGGCGTTCGTGATGCTGACGTGGACAATCCGGCGGACACCGGCTTCTTCGGCCGCTTTGATGAGGGTTCTGGTATTCTCGACGGCTTTTTCGAAGGTCACCTGGCCGTGGGAAAAGCGAACCCAGTAGGTGTTGTAGAGGGTAGTCGCTCCTTGCAGGCTCTTCGCCAGTTCACGGGGATTATCGAAGTCGAAGGGAGCCACACTCACCTGGTCACCGAAGGGGTTCGGGCGATCAGGGTGCCCGGTAAGCGTCTTGATGCGCTTTCCCATCGCGAGGAGTCGCCGGGTGATGTACTTGCCCGTGTAGCCAAAGGCTCCGGTGATCACGTTCAGTTCGGGGGTTTCCATGCTCGTTAGCACTTCTGCTCCAGGCTCTTCACCTGGGCCTCCAGCTCGGTCAGGCGCTGCCGAAGCTCCCTGTCCCGCTGCCAACGAGCCGTCACGTCGCGCATAATCGCCGCGGCACCCAGCATCTCGCCCGCCTCGTCGCGCACGAGAAGGATGCTAAACTCCAGGGAAATACGCTCGCCATCTTTGCGAATCGCCGGTACAGCCAGTAACTCCCGACCGTACCTGGTTATCCCGGTCGCCATTACTCTGTTGTATCCCTCCCAGTGCCGTGCACGC
>JBBITV010000482.1:0-3162 GCA_037440585.1 Chloroflexota bacterium | reverse complement strand
CACTGGAGACAATCCCTCAGAATTCACCACGATGGGTACCACGCACTCCAATCCAGTCGTCGATGGGGTGCTGGAGACCTTCCATGCCGACGCCGTCCCCCCCGGCCCGGTTGTCCTGCGCCTGATCCTGGTCAAAAAGGACACGAACTACATGCCACCGTATGAAGTGAGGGTACGCGTGGAGCGCTAATACCCCTATATGCCCGAACTCCCCGAAGTCGAAACCTACGTGCGCGAACTGCGCCCTTTGCTGCTGGGCCGCCGCATTACCGGTGTCACCGTGCACTGGCCGCGGATGGTGGCCGGGCGCGACGTCGAGGAGTTTCGGCGCCGGCTGACGGGTCAGGAAATTAACGCCCTCTGGCGCCGGGGCAAATATTTGGTCTTCCAGCTTTCTGGCGGTGATTTCCTGCTATTGCACCTGAAGATGAGCGGCCGGCTCTACGTCCTCCCGGCTACCGAACCATCCGATCCCCATGCGCATACCGTTTTTGATCTCGAGGCAGGTGAACAACTGCGATTCCACGATCCGCGCAAGTTTGGCCGGGCGTACCTGGTCGAGGACCCGGAAGCGGTGGTTGGCCGGCTGGGACCGGAGCCACTGGCGGAGGAATTCACGCCAGAGATGCTCGACCGCATGCTCGCCCGGCGCAAGGGCCGTCTCAAGCCGTTGCTCCTTAACCAGACTTTCCTGGCCGGGCTCGGCAACATCTACGTCGACGAAGCTCTGCACGCGGCAGGTCTGCATCCCCTCCGTTCTGCGCAAAGCCTAAGCCCGGACGAGAAGCACCGCCTCTATGAAGCCATACGCCTGGTGCTGCGGCGCGGCATCGAGACGCAGGGCACGACGTTTGCCGATCCTAACCCTTTCTTGCGACCTTCTGGCGAGCCGGGCTGGTACCAGCCGCAGGTTTACGGCCGGCAGGGGCAGCCGTGCCCGGTCTGTGGGACGCCCATCGAGCGGATCACGGTTGGGCAGCGGGGGACACATTTCTGCCCCTACTGCCAGCGATGATCCGTTTGAAGTGCGTTAACGCCCATTGCCGCCGTCTGGCGAACGATCGGTCGACATGGTTTCGTAGGTTGAAATGGTGCGGGTCGTGGGCTGCCTGAACGCAATTTCGACCAACAGGTCACTGAAGTGGATGACGGGTTTTCCGTCCACCTCGATAACCACATCTCCACCGATGGGGACTTCAACCCCGTTCATCTCCGTAGCGTCGGAACTTCCCTGGAGGCCGGCCTGGGCCGCCGGGCTGTCTGGGGGGACATGATGGATGTACGCCCCCTGCTGAACGGGGAGACGATTGGCTTTAAAGAAGCCAATTCTTGTTGCAGCAACCCCTGCGCCGGATCGAATGCGATGGCCCGTGGGATGATAACTCCCGCCACGAGTTTTGTTAGCCGGTTCAGAGGGCTGCTTTTCTTCCGCTCCGAATTCTTTCTCCAATTGCTCAGGGACTTGGCAACGGTGCTAAAGGCCGCGCCGACGGTGAAGCCAACGGCTAAATCGACCACATTGCCACGCATGGCAAATTTCTTGAATTCTTCCAGCACGATTGAGGCGCCTCTTGCGGACCACAGGCTGGCGCTGATAACAATAATGAGTTCCCAGCGCCAGCCTGCTTTTGAGCTAGGTCTTCGCCCCTTGTTCGCACCAACAAGGCAGTCCTTTCGTCTAGGATCTCAGCCCAGCAGGTCACCGGCCAAGTTGTGGTCGCCCGGTAAAGCATTTACCTCCTATCGGGTCTTCCGGCACGGGACCTTGTCCGACTGGGCCTAACAAGACCATACTAAGCTTCCAGGTGGAAGGGATATCACCACCACCTTTGAAACGAGATCAGCGTGGACATATAAATTATAGCCCAGACGGAGTCTGTTACCAATCGCACCTGGCTGTTTGTAAAGTGCAAACCGTTGGCGCCCCGCCTGGCTATCTTGCCACCCTGGTGACCAACGGCTGGACGCAGCGTACCTTCTGCCCCACCTACCTGGGCGACATCATTTGGCCGCACATCCTGAGAACCCAGGTGAGGAAGATCTGCCAAGATGAGGCCACTATCTAAAACGCCCTCCAAAGGAGAATGTCAGGGGTGTAAGCTGAAACATTCACCACGAATCCAACCAATTTGTAAAGCGTTGACAGTAAAAACCTTCTATGTTATAATTTTGATACCTCCCATTTGCATGTCAGGTTCGGGTCGGTTGCGACGGTTGAAAGGCTGGTATAAACGTGAAACCTTTGCTTATCGAAGTGATTGCATACGCCCCTACTGCGTTTTTTCACTGTCAGCATTGCGAGCTTACTTTTCAAGAGATGGGTGTCGGCCAACGGGTTCGCCAGGAGCAAGTTGCGGTCGCGCTGCCAGAGGACCTCAGACAAGATTATCAGAACATCTCTGACTGGGTCCACCATGTGGTCGACAAGTATTGCGGCCAGGTGGTGGTGAAAATCATTGACGCAGCTTCGATAGAGGGCTTTTGGAAGTCGCTGCGCTACGGCGCGCGCAAGTACCCAGCCGTGATCATCGAAGGCAAAGACAAGGTGATCGGAGGCAATCTGGCCGATGCCGAGCGGCTGATCGACTGGCACGTGCAGTTGGCGCCGAGCGCAGCATAGCCAGCGCCCAATACGGAGAAAGGGGGTGATAGGGTCTCGTAAGACGCTTTCTGTCCAGTTGATCCACACCGTTGTTGTTCAACTTCGGGACAAGGAGGTCAATCATGAACTCCCTTTGGGTCGTTATCCTCGGTGTAGCAACCATCTATTTAGCCTATAATTTCTACGCCCGCCGCATCGACCGCGACGTCATCCAATCCGATGCAAAGCGGGCAACCCCGGCCAAAATGTACATGGACGGGGTCGATTTCATGCCCACCAGCCGTAACGTCCTGTACGGCTACCACTTCAAATCAGTGGCGGCCGCCGGGCCCATCGTGGGCGTGATCACCGCTGCCAACCTGTGGGGCTGGCTACCGTCGATCATCTGGCTCATCCTCGGCGTGAGCTTCATCGGCTGGGCCAGCGACTACAGCGCGATCATGCTCGCCGTCCGCAACGATGGCAACTCCCTCAGCGCTATCGCCCACAGGTTGATCGCTCCCCGCACGCGTATCATTCTCTTCGTGTTCATTTTCTTCTACCTGCTGCTCGTCGGCGGC
>JBBITV010000481.1:0-3170 GCA_037440585.1 Chloroflexota bacterium | reverse complement strand
CCCCACCTGTCATTCTGAGCGCAGCGAAGAATCTGGTGTGCCGCCGAGATGCTTCGCTCCACCCGGCATGACATTCATGCTATTTACAAAACACTAAAGGCGCGAGCAAAAGCCTCCTCCCCCGTAGAGAGTTTTCGCCCGCGCCTTTGCGATCTTCGGCTGTCGAGATCTCAAACGGCGACGGCAATATTAACCGTAATGCAGTAGTCTGGGCAATGGTCTTGACACTGCATGCACCCCGTACACAACAATGGGTTGTAGACCGCAGCCACCTGGCCGTGAAGATGGCTACGCTCCGGCACCATGGTCAACACCCCCTGTGGGCAGGCATTGACGCAGATTTCACAACCAGAACACAAAGACTGATCGATAATTACAGGATTGACTTCTTCGAAGACAAACCCTCGCACCCGCCCATTTCGCACGAACCCGATCCCCTTTCCGGTGCAGAATTCGCAAAAAATGAATACTCGAATTATACCAAACGAGTGGTTCCGATCTGGTCGTAATCAGGTCCAAATCTGGTCAAAATTTTGACCTTGGCGTGATGCGTGAAACGTCAAACGTAAAGCCCTCACGTTTGACGTTTGACGTTTGACGTTTCACATTTTCGTACGCCGCAATCGCTGGCTCCAGACTCAGCAAATACCCCAGTTCATCTACTCCCTGCAACAGGCACTTCTTCGCGAAGCTGTCTATCGGGAAGCGCACCGCCCGGCCGTCCGGCAGCGTAAGCATCTGCGCCGCCAGGTCCACTGCCACCTCGAAATCCGGATCTTCCTCGGCCAGGCTGAAGAGTTGCCAGTGCGTCTCGCGGTCCACGACGATGGGCAGCAGGCCATTCTTGAGGGCATTGTTGCGGAAGATGTCCGCGAACGAGGTACTGATCACCACCCGGAAACCGTAGCCGGTTAGCGCCCAGGGCGCGTGCTCGCGCGAGCTGCCGCAGCCAAAATTATCGCCTACCAGCAAAGCCTGCCGTCCGTGCATCTCCGGCCTGTTCAGGATAAAGTCCGGCTTGGGCGTGCCGTCGGCGTTATAGCGCCAATCGGCGAAGAGGTTTTCGCCCAGGCCGGCCTTGTCCGTCACTTTGAGGAAGCGGGCTGGGATGATCTGATCCGTGTCCACGTTCTCGGCGGGCAGCGGCACGACCTTGCTGGAGAAGGCGGTAAAGGGTTCAGGCATTCGTCAATAACTCCTAGATGATTTTTCCTCTCATAACAGCGTCCGCACGTCCGTCACCACGCCAGTCACCGCGCTGGCCGCCGCCGTCAGCGGGCTCGCCAGGAACGTCCGGCCGCCCTTGCCCTGCCGGCCCTCGAAGTTGCGGTTGCTGGTGCTGACCGAGTACTGGCCTGGTTGCAGCTCGTCGCCGTTCATGGCGATACACATGCTGCAGCCCGGCTCGCGCCACTCCGCGCCCGCCGCCTTGAAGATCTCATGTAGCCCCTCGCGCTCGGCCTGCTGCTTGATCGGCGTTGAGCCCGGCACGACCAACACCCGTACTCGCGGATCGACGTGGCGGCCCTTGAACACCTGGGCTGCCAGCCGTAAGTCGCTGATGCGTGAATTGGTGCAACTGCCGATGAAGACGACGTCGACCGGGTGGCCGAGCAGCGGCTCGTTGGGCCGCAGGTCCATGTAAGTGAGCGCCTTGGCGAGCGCCTGGCGCTGGCTAACGTCGGGGACGCGATCCGGGTCCGGGATGCGCGCGGTGATGGGCATCCCCATGCCGGGGTTCGTGCCGAAGGTGATCATCGGCTCCAGGGCACTGGCGTCCAGGCTAATGGTGCGGTCGTACCTGGCGCCGGGGTCGGTGGGCAACTGGCGCCATTTCGCCAGCGCCGCGTCCCAGGCCGCACCCTTGGGCGCAAACGGGCGGCACGCAATGTATTCAAACGTCGTATCGTCTGGGGCTACCATACCAGCCCGCGCGCCGCCTTCGATGCTCATGTTGCAGACGGTCATGCGCTCTTCCATTGACAAAGATCGGATGGTGCTGCCGGTGTATTCGAACACGTGTCCGGTCCCGCCACCGATGCCGATCTTCGCGATGAGCGCCAGAATGATGTCCTTAGCCGAGACGCCCTTGCCTAACTGGCCCTCGAGGCGTACCTCGCACGTCTTCGGTTTGACCTGCAGCAGGCACTGGGTCGCGAGCACGTGCTCCACCTCGCTCGTGCCGATGCCGAAGGCCAGCGCGCCGAACGCGCCGTGCGTCGCCGTATGGCTGTCGCCGCAGACAATAGTCATGCCGGGCTGCGTCAGGCCCAGTTCCGGGCCGATGACGTGGACGATACCCTGGCGGGGACTGTCAATACCGTAATAAGTGATCCCGAACTCGCGGCAATTCGCCTCCAGCAGCGCAATCTGCTTGCGGGCCATCTCGTCGACGATGGGCAACGACCGGTCGGTGGTCGGCACGCCGTGATCGGCCGTGGCGATCGTCCGGTCGGGGCGGCGGACGCGCAGCCCGCGCGTCCGCAACCCCGCAAACGCCTGGGGCGATGTGACCTCGTGCACCAGGTGCAGATCGATGTACAACACTGCTGGCGCGCCTGGCTCGGCGACGACCACGTGATCGTCCCAGATTTTGTCGAATAGGGTCTGGGGCATTACTCATCCCCTTCCGCGAACGTCACCGGCAAATCCAACACGTCCGGCGACGTTACGGACGCCATAGCCGCCATCGCTGCCGGGACGACCTCGGCCTGGCCGTTCCCGCCGTTGTCATTCGGCCAGCCGCGTTGATTCCTGTCCTGGCGCGACGCTACCAGCTTGTTCAGCGCCTTCAGATACGCTTTCGCTGAGGCGACAATGGTATCGGTGTCCGCACCGTGGCCGCTGAACACTTCGCGACGGCCTTGCGCATTCTGCCCTTCAAGACGCACGCTCACTTCGGCGATGGCATCGATGCCGGCGGTAATCGCCTGGATCGAGAACTCGACTAGCCGGTTCGGCACGTTGATGATGCGGTTAATCGCCTTGTACGTGGCGTCCACCGGACCGGTGCCCATCGCCGCCTCGGTCCGCTCCTCACCGAGCGGACCGGTGAGCCGCACCGTCGCGGTCGGGATGCCGGGGAAGCCGCAGAAGACTTGCATGTGATCAAGGTGATAGATCTCCGGGGGCTGGAACACCTCGTCGGCTACCAGCGCCTCGATGTCGCG
>JBBITV010000480.1:0-3171 GCA_037440585.1 Chloroflexota bacterium | reverse complement strand
ATCCGGAGCTGCGGCGGCGTCTGGAGGCCCAGCCGGATGCTCGCGTCCAGGCCATTATCCGCACCCAGGGCGATCCGGAACAGGCCGCCAGTCGTGCCGGACAATATGGCCTCACCGTCCGGCGTCAATTTACCCTCGTCCCGGGCCTGGCCGTCACAGGCCCGGCATCAGCTCTTCTCAACCTGGCAGACGAACCGTGGGTGTCCTCGATTGAAGAGGACCAGGAGGTGCATACAATGACCAAATCCCAATGACTAAATCCCAATGACCAATGACCATCGGACGAACGACACGACGAACGACCAATGCTGGATGACCGGGGCCGAAGCCATTGGGGATTTGGTCATTGGTCATTGATCATTGGTCATTCGGCCCTTAGGGCCGGGGAGTGAATGATGAATCCTGCCAAAAAGCATCCCTCTTTCTCTGAACTACTGCCTGTTCCGCCGGGGATTGCGGCGGTAGGGGTGCCGGTGATCATCCGGTATCTTCCCACCACGATGCGCGGCGAGGGCTTTGCCATGGCCCGTGGCCTGGCGGTACGCTATACCTACGACCTGATCCCGGCGATTGCCACCACGCTGCCGATGGACCAGGTCAATGCGTTGACGGATGACCCCGAGGTTGAAATGATCTACCCCGATCTGACGGTCCATACCATGCTGGACCAGTCGGTGCCCATCATTCGTGCACCCCAGGTCTGGGCGGCGGGCGATACGGGCCGGGGTATCGCCATCGCCATTGTCGACACGGGCGTTGACGGCGACCATCCTGACCTGGCCGGGCGTCTCGCGGCAACCAAGGATTTCAGCGGCGAAGGCTACCAGGACAACAACGGCCACGGCACCCACGTCGCCGGGATCGCGGCTGGGTCGGGGGCTGCCGGCAATGGCAAATACCGGGGCGTAGCGCCCGACGCCACACTGATGGCGGCCAAGGTGCTCAAAGGGAATGGCTCTGGCCTCATGAGCGACGTCATAGCGGGGGTCGAGTGGGCGGTGCAGCAGGGAGCCCAGGTCATCAACCTGTCCTTAGGCGGGCCGCCTATGCCCTGTGATGGAACTGATGCCCTGTCATTGGTGTGCGATGCAGCAGTGCGTGCCGGCGCGGTGGTCTGCGTCGCCGCCGGCAATTCGGGGCCGGGGGATCGGACGGTGGGCGCGCCGGGCTGTGCGCGCGAGGTGATCACCGTAGGCGCCTCGGTCAGCGGCCCGACCGAGTACGATACCATCACCCGGTTCTCGTCGCGCGGCCCCACCAGCGACGGGCGGACCAAGCCCGACATCTGCTTCCCCGGCCAGGATATTGCCGCCCCCCGGGCCGGCGGGACAGCCATGGGCCACGTGATAGACGACTTCTACACTCAGGCTTCGGGTACCAGCATGGCTACTCCGCACTGTGCCGGCGCAGCCGCCCTGCTGCTCGCCGCCGAGTCAAGCCTGACCCCGGCCCAGGTCAAGGAACGCCTGATGCGCGCTGCTCGGAAAATGACCATCCAGCCCAATACTCCCCTGGGCGGCAACCTCCAGGGCGCGGGGCGGGGAGACGTACTCAACGCCTTCCACAACGAGGCCGGTAGCCCGTTGCCGCCGGCCCCCGAGGGACCGCCCGGGGATGGCGGAAAAGGCTGCCTGCCCTCACTTCTCTCGTTCCTGGCCCTCAAGTAAGCCGGGATCCTGCCGATATGATCTTCGTGGGCGGAGGCCAGCCGGGGTCTCCGCCCCGCAGTCATGCCGCGCGCTAGAAATTGACCAGATCGCGACCTGGCTGAAACTTCATTGTTACCTGCATGCATTACAATGTTTCACACTACGGGAAGTTTTGGCCTTACATGGCTTGAAGAAGGCCATCAGGAAGGTTACCATGTACGAGATCTCTCCAGCACAGCGCGTTCGCCAGCCAACCCAGGCATGGTCCACTCAGGGCCAGACCCTGGTGGAATACAGTCTCCTGCTCGTTTTATGCGTCATGGCCGTTCTCACCTTCATGACCGTCTTTGCGGATGGCGTGATCCGTTGGCTGATGCTCGTGAACTCTTCGATACCGCTCCCCTAGTTTCCGGATCGTCACTCATACTCCCTCGTTACACCGCCTCATCTTGTTTCCTTCGCTCATAACATCTCCTTTTCTACTTCGTTAGGATTGTTAAGCCCGCGATCTGGGGGCTTGTTCTGTGGTCCATCTCACGCGGAGCGCGTGCTGATATTCCAAAAAAGGAGGTAGCTATGAACGCCGCTCCGTCACGCCGCTCACCTTCCCCTTCCCGCTTCTCGTATGGCTTCCTTGTGCTGCTCCTGGTAGGTGGACTGGTCCTGGGAGATTCGGTGAATGCCTTCGCCCCTGCCTTCGGCCTGGCGGCACAGCCACGGGTCTCAGCCGCACTCGATCCACCCTCGTCCGCTGAATGGCTCGCCGCCGACCCGATCACCGTCGTCGCCCAGGTATCGTCCGACACCGACGATGTCTTCGATTGGGGCACAGACAGCGTGGGCTACATTCCGACGTCGAACCTGGTGCGCCTGGGGAGGGGCGGTTCCCTGGTCGCCCGGGTGGGCTTCCGGTTCGACCATCTAAACGTACCCCAGGGCGCAACCATCCTGAGCGCTGAACTTCAGGTCAAGTCGGCTGCGGAGTATCACAACTTCATGCGTCTCCGTATCTACGGGCACGACGTGGACGATTCACCACCCTTTACCGCCGCCAGCCGGCCCAGTGTGCGACTCAACCAGATTACCGCGGCCGGCGTCGACTGGAATCCCCCGTCCACCTGGCTGAACCAGACCTGGTACGCCAGCCCTGACGTGAAGCGTATCGTCCAGGCGATCATCAATCGTACGGGTTGGGCTTCTGATAATGCCCTGACCCTGCTCGTCATCGACAATGGTAGCTCGCCCTCGGAGGGACGTAACGTCGTGGCGTATGACCTGGATCCAGGCAGTGCCGCCAAATTGGTCATTTCCTATATCCCGGGTGCTACCTTGACCCCCACCCAGACGCGCACGCCGACGGTGACGTTCACTCCCACCCAAATTACCACCCCGACGGCGACGTTCAAACCCATCCAAAACACGACCCCGGCGTCCACCTGCCCCCCATAGACGAAGACGCCGGGCACCATATTCAAACCCAACCCGACGGGGACCGGGTCGGCCGCCCGCCCCGGGACGCCCG
>JBBITV010000479.1:1043-3175 GCA_037440585.1 Chloroflexota bacterium | reverse complement strand
TGCCTGGATCTCGCGGTGTTGGGCGACCATGGTCAAATTGAGCTCTTCCAGGATGTCGGTGACGCCCGTTACTAGCTTGGCGCCCTGTTGAATTAGCCGGTTCGGCCCTTTGCTCCCCCGGTTATAAATGTTTCCCGGAACGGCAAACACCTCGCGATCCTGCTCCAGCGCAAATTCGGCGGTGATCATCGCGCCACTCCCGATGTCAGCCTCAACGATGACCGTTCCCAGGCTCATGCCGCTAATAATGCGGTTGCGGGGTGGGAAATTGACGGCATCTGGCGGGGTCCCGAGGGGATAATCGCTGACTAGCGCGCCACGCTCGGCGATGGCGGCCGCCAATTTTGCGTGTTCCGGCGGATAAATATAATCCAACCCACAGCCCATGACCGCGATGGTCCGCCCACCGGCATCCAGCGCCGCCTGGTGCGCCTGACCATCGATGCCACGGGCCAGCCCACTAATGATGGTAATCCGGCTCGCCGCCAGGTCGCCAGCCAGCCGCCGCGCCACCTCCTTGCCGTACGCCGAGGCTCGGCGCGTCCCGACAACGGCGACGGCCCATTCGTCGGCGGGGTCCAGGTGGCCTTTGACATAGAGCAGCGGTGGCGGGTGGTGAATGTGCCGGAGCAAGGGCGGGTAGGCCGGGTCGTCGAGGGCAATCGCCGACACCCCGGCCTGCGAAAGCTTTTCCAGTTCTGCGTCCGGGTTTATCCGGCTGCGGTGCGCGACCAAAGATTCGATGACCTTGCGGTCAAGTCCGGCCGCATACAGATCAGCCAGCGATGCGCGCCAGGCTAAACCCAGGTCTCCGAAATACTCCTCCAGCAATTTAAGCCGCGCCGGCCCAATACCCGGGACAAGGTTAAAGCCCACCCGATACTTGAGCTCAGTCACTCTCACCTCAAGGGTCGCCCTGGCAGCGGACGAGCAAAATCTTCATCATAATAATCCGAAGCGTCGGATTTGTCAAGGCCCAAAACAAGGTGCCACGTACCTGGAAGGTACGTGGCACCTGACTCCTCTGCCTTGGCTGTACGGCAGGTGCCCGACTTATTCTAGCAGGCCGGCTATCGGCTCGATCACCAGGCGCCCACCTTCCAGGTCCACTTCGCGGATCACGTCGGCGATAGCCGGGATCAGGACCTCACGACCGGTTTCATCTTTCACCACGTAGACCTCATTGGCACCGGTAAACAGCACCTCGCACACACGACCCAGGTACTCACCGCCTGTCGTCACGACCATCAGCCCCACGATCTGGTAGACATAGTATTCATCTTCGCCCAGTGGCATCGCCTCGGCGGTGGGCACCTGGAGGAAGTGTCCTCTAAGGGTATCTGCGGCGGTTCGGTCATCGTAGCCGGCCAGCTTGAGCACGATATACGCGCCATGTGGGCGACACTTCTCGATCCTCACCAACTCGGGCGGATCGCCGACGTACACCTGTTGCAGGCGCGCGAAGCGATCCGGGAAATCGGTCATGACCCCCACTTTGACTTCCCCGCGCACGCCCCAGGCACTGCGCACCTGGCCGATCACCAGGTAATCAGGCTTGGCTGGCCGGTGATCTCCCCGCATTGTCCCCTAGACGATCTCCAGGATGGCGCGCTTCCCCTCACGGGTAGCGACCGCCTTCAGGAGTGTGCGCATCGCGTTCGCCACGCGACCCTGTTTCCCGATTATGCGTCCCATATCTTCTGGGGCAACGCTGAGCTCGTAGATAATCGACGTCCCCCCGGCAATCTCCTGGACACGCACCATGTCTGGATTCTCAACCAGGGCCTTGGCGATATATTCAATCAACTCCTTCATCACGTAGTCCCTCTTTTTCGCTATGGGTTGTGGCATGGCGTAGTTAAGCGGGTAGCTCCTGGATGTCTTTGTCCGCGTCGCTGGCGAAGCCAGCTACCTATTCGGTCGCCGTCGGCGTATCGGTCGTGACCACGTCTGCGAGGGCGACTGTTCCCTCTGCTGTAGGGGTGTCACTCACTTTTGCAGCCAGTGGAGTCGGCTTCAGGACCGCCTGCCTGCGCAACAGGCGCGCGACTGCCTCCGATGGCTGAGCCCCATGCTCTAGCCAATAGGCCACCCGGTCTTGCTGAATCACCACCGTTGGTGGATCAGTCCGC
>JBBITV010000479.1:0-1033 GCA_037440585.1 Chloroflexota bacterium | reverse complement strand
GTTGTAGTGCCCAATCGTCTCGATAAATCGCCCGTCTCGTGGTGAACGCGAGTCAGCTACCACGATACGATAACTCGGTTGTTTCTTTGCGCCCACACGGCGCAGCCGAATTCTGACCACTTGAAATAAAACCCCCTTCGGATTTTAGATTTTGGATTCTGGATTTTGGACCGGTAATCTAAAATCTAAAATCTAAAATCTAAAATCTAAAATTACTTATATTCCTCACGCGGCGGTGAGAAGAAGTCAAGTACCACCGTCCGCACGTTGGCCGTGGCATTGTGCAATACGCCTCCAGGGATGACGTAGCTGTCACGTGGCTCAAAATGATAGTCCGTGCCGGCAATATTCATCGTCAGCTCGCCGGAGACAACGTAGCCAACCTGTTCGTGAGGATGTTGATGCATGGGCACCGCCGAACCGGCTTCCAGCGTCACCTCGCACACCATGCCATGCTCGCCATAGGCCAGCGTCCGGCGAAACGCCCCCGGCATCATTTCGACAGGCTCAACCTCAGTCGCTCTCACCGCAGTTGGACTGATCATCTACACTCCCTGAAGGCTTACCGGAACATCCCGAATATCCCGCCCGGACCCGGCCGGCGGCCCTGGGAAAACTGCTTCATCAGGCGTTGGACCTGGCGGAATTCATTGAGCAGCTCGTTGACTTGCTGGACTGTGGTCCCGCTACCGCGGGCGATGCGTCGCTTGCGGCTCGCGTTCAGGATGCGGGGATCGTGCCGCTCCTCCCGGGTCATCGAGCTGATAATCGCCTCGACGCGCTTAAGCTGCTGGTCGGTCATTTCCTGGGGAAGTTGTTTGGCAATATTCCCCAGGCCCGGGAGCATCTCCAGCAATTGGCTCAACGGCCCCATTTTCTTGACCTGCTGCAGTTGCTTCAGGAAATCCTCCAGGTCGAACGTCGCGGTGCGCAGCTTCTGCTCCATCTTCTGCGCTTCTTCCCGGTCGACGTGTTCCTGGGCCTTCTCGATAAGGCCGAGCACATCGCCCATCCCCAGGATGCGCGAGGCCAG
>JBBITV010000478.1:0-3204 GCA_037440585.1 Chloroflexota bacterium | reverse complement strand
GGCCGTTTCGGGCCGGGCCGCCTGAGTGAAGTCGGGGCGGCGGCCTTTGCGGGCATCGCCGTAGAGGGTAAACTGGGACACCACCAGGGCTGCCCCACCCTCGTCCAGGAGCGACCGGTTGAACTTGCCGCTGGCATCGGGAAAAATCCGCAGATGGACTACCTTGTCCGCAAGCCACTTTGCCTCTGCATCAGTGTCGCCTTCGCGAACTCCCAGCAGTACAACGACCCCGGGTCCAATCTCGCCAACCACGCGGTTATCCACCGTAACTGAAGCCTCGGTTACCCGTTGAATGACTGCCTTCATGCTGTCCCCTTTGAAGAGATGGTGGGATTATGGCATGAGCGGCCGTTCTTGTCAAAAGGTGCGGCGAATGCTAAACTTGTTCGTTGCCGCGCGATGCCATGCAGTGTTGTGCCCGGCAAATCACACCAGGAGGAACTGTAGGCGAAATGAACTACCCGAGCCACCGAAGTCATTCTCGCTTTACGAAGATACTATACACAAGCTGGCTGTTCGTTGCAGCGGGGCTGGTTATCATTGTGTGCCAATTGGCTGGGCCTGGTCCCCTATCCTGGCACCCCATAGCCGTTGGGCAGGCGGCTGGGGTTGAGTTTGCCATGCCCGGTCGATTTGAAGCCGTCCAGGTTGGAACGCCGACGGCGACGGTTCGCTCGCCTGCGACCACGCTACCTGCACCTGGCACGCCCCAGGCCACCACTGAGCCAGGCCGGACCCCGGCCCCAGGTGAGACGGCTGTTCCCACTGCCACCGAGACGCCACGCTCGCCGGCCGCCGGCGAGACTACGGTACTTCCGCCCGGTCCAACCGCCACGCAGGCAGGTATTGAGGTTTCCATGCCGACGGCGTTGGTTCCCCCGGCGACCGGCTATGCTGTCCCGGCTGTAGTGACCACTTCGCCGCCGGTAAAGCCGGGCACGCCGGCGGGTGGGACATCGGCTGTTGCTCCTTCGGGTACAGGCGCGACGGGTGGTGCGTTACCGGCGCAAACCCAGGCGGGTACAGCTCCGGTCAGCACACCGGCCGCTCCGCTCACGCCTGGCCCGCCCACGTCCGGTGCATCTCCACCGGCTGCAGCGGCTGGGGTCAGTGGCTTGCCCCTGGTGGCGATCCTGGGATTGGTGGTCGTCGTAGGGAGCGGGGTAGTGGCCTACATGGTGGGCCGGCGCGGGTAAGGCGAGCTGATGTTGCGCGTCCTTTCTATCTTTGGTACCCGGCCCGAAGCCATCAAGATGGCGCCGGTGGTGCGCGAGCTGGCCCGGCACCCGGATCAGATCGCATCGGTTATTTGTGTGACCGCGCAGCACCGGCAGATGCTGGACCAGGTGCTGGACTGGTTCCGGATCGTCCCGGACATCGACCTGGACCTGATGGAGGAAAATCAGACCCTGGCCGGTTTGACGGCCAATGCGATGCTGCGCCTGACCGCCGTCCTGGAAGATGTCCGCCCCGACGTGGTTCTGGTCCAGGGCGACACAACTACGGCGATGATCGCTGCTCTGGCCAGCTTCTATCAGCAGGTGCCGGTCGGCCACGTTGAAGCCGGCCTGCGCACGCGCGATCGTTACCGTCCTTTCCCTGAAGAGATCAATCGCCACCTCATCGGCGTCCTGGCCACCTTTCACTTCGCGCCGACCATGACTGCCGTTGATGCGTTGCGCGCCGAAGGGGTGGCGGCCGAGAGCATCTACCTGACCGGGAATCCGGTCATCGACGCCCTGCAATGGACGGTGCAGCAGCCCTATCCCCTCGACCTCGGATTCCCGCTGGACGACGAGCACAAGCTGATCCTGGTCACTGCCCACCGGCGCGAGAGTTTTGGCCTTGCTTTTGAGTGCATTTGTCAGGCACTGGTGGAGATTGTGCGCCGCAATCCGGGGGTCCGGCTCGTTTACCCGGTGCATTTGAACCCCAACGTCCAGGCACCGGTGCGCCGCATCCTGGCCGGCCAGGACCGCATCCACCTGTTATCGCCGATGGACTATGCGCCATTCGCCCATTTGATGGCGCGAAGCTACCTGGTCCTGACCGACTCGGGCGGTATCCAGGAGGAGGCGCCAGCTTTGGGTAAGCCAGTCCTGGTGTTGCGCCAGGTAACCGAGCGGCCAGAGGCGGTCGAGACAGGTACGGTGAAGCTCGTGGGGACCGACCGGGAGGTGATCGTGCGCGAGGCAGAGCGGTTGCTGCACGATCCTGTTGCCTATGCCAGGATGGCGACGGCCGTCAGCCCCTATGGCGATGGGCACGCCGCCGGGCGGATTGTGCAGGTTCTTCTGGACCTCCCTGGCTGATGGCGCTACGCGCCTCACGGTGCGACAGACCCAGGCATTCACGCCTGGGTCTTTTTGTTCTGGCTACTGGTTGCGTACGGGCCGGATCTCGCCCGGGATGGCTTCGTGGGGGATGGGGGCCCCTTCGGGAGTCCTCAAGTCGGTCTTGGTGAATTCCAGGGTGGAGGTCACCACATTGAGCGGGACGTAACGTAGGACAAAGACCCTTCCATCGCCGTTCCAGGGCAGGGCAGGATATACGCGAGTAGCAATAAAAGTGATGGTGCCTCTATCTAGCAGACTCGTATTCGAGATGACTACCGCCGGCTGGACAAACACCGGGCCTACTTCAACTTGAACGCCAGTGTGTGATGGATCGGCGTCCAGGGGTCTGATCTTGAGCGGGTCGAAGCGGAGTCTCAGATCGACACCGAAGAGGTCAGGTGCATCTACCCAGACCTCGACGGCGGAGGCCTGCCCGACGGTGGGCATCGATATGCCCGGCTTCACGTATACCCTGGGCTGGGTTGGAGTGGGCGTGGGTGTCGGCGTGGGAGTCGAAGATGGTGTGGCCGTCGGCGTGGGGCTGGAGAGGGGCCGGTCAAGTGTCGGGGTTGCGGTTGGAGTAATGGTGGGTGTAGGGGTGAGGGTGGGGGTTGGGGTGGGGCCGGTGAAGTTGCGCGAGAGCAGGGGCAATTGCAGTCTGGCCTGCAGGGCATCGTTGATTTCGACGTTGTCGATGCAGCTCCAGATCCCCCAGGAGTTATCGATCTCGTAGGGGTTGGCGAACCAGAGTTGTATTTTCTTTCCCCGGAAGCGGCTCAGATCCGTCGAGGTTAGTTGCCAGCCTGAATCTACTGGGGGCGTTATCAATATACCAGGGACGCCAAGGGTTACGAGTCTGGTGGGGGTG
>JBBITV010000477.1:0-3213 GCA_037440585.1 Chloroflexota bacterium | reverse complement strand
TGGCGACCACCTGGGGAGTGTGAGCCTGCTGACGGATGCGAGTGGGCAGGTGGTGCAGAGTAGCGTGCAGCGATTCCTGCCGTTTGGGAAAGTGCGGAGCGGGCAGCCGGTGCTGCTGCCGACGGGGCGGAATTTCACTGGGCAGCGGCTTGACGTGGACACGGGATTGATGTACTATGGCAGTGAACTAAAAAAGGACTTGAGGGTAACCCAATGAACCCATTCTCCCACATTGGTCGGCGGGTGCCGAAGCCGGATGCCTTGCCCAAGGCGACGGGCCAGATCATCTATGGCCACGATTTAAAACTGCCGCGCATGCTCGAGGGCAAGATTCTGCGCAGCCCATTGCCCCACGCGCGGATTCTCAATATTGACATCGAACGGGCGAAGCGGGTGCCTGGTGTGTGGACGATCATCACTGCCAGGAACGTGGCGGCCAAGAAGTTTGGCTACGGCCGGGACAACGTCACCCTCAAGGGCGACAAGGTGCGGCGCGTTGGCGATGAGGTGGCCGCGGTTGCGGCGGCAGACGAGGACGCCGCCTGCGAGGCGCTAGAACTCATCCATGTCGAGTATGAGCCGCTGCCAGCCGTCTTTGACCCACGCCAGGCCCTCGAGCCCGGCGCCCCGCTGATCCATGAGGAGCGCGAGAGCAATCTTTTCGCCCACCAGGAATACGGCCACGGCGAAGTTGAGCGAGGGCTGGACGAGGCCTACGTCGTCGTCGAAGATGAGTTTGACTTACCGTACGTAAGCGGCGCACCGATGGAGCCCAGTTTCTGCCTGGCAACTTTCGACGCGGCGGGCTTCCTGACGATCTACAGCACCACCCAGGTGCCCTTCTTGCTCCAGCGCGACCTGGCCGAGGCCCTCGGCATCCCGGGCAGCCACGTTCGCATCATTCAGACCGCCGTTGGCGGCGCGTTCGGACGCGGTCTGGACATGTATCCCTTCGAGCCTATCTGCGCCCTGCTGGCGCGCAAGACTGGCTGCCCGGTGCGCATTGCTTACAACCGCGAAGAGGAATTCATCGCCGCGCCGATGCGCCAACCGGTCAAAGTCAACATGCGCTCCGGCGCGCTGCGTGATGGCAAGCTCTGGGTCCGCGACTGCCAGGCGCTGCTCGACCTCGGCGCGTATGTCTCCTGGGGCGCGGTGACGCCGCTGGTGATGATGCAGACCGTCGGCTCCCTCTACCGCCTGCCCCACGCCCGTTTCGTCGCCGACCTGGTCTACACCAATAACCCGACCACTGGTGCAACGCGCGGCTTCGGCAACCCCCAATCCACCTTCTTCGTTGAAACCCAAATGGACCGCCTGGCCGAGAAACTCGGCCTGGACCCCCTCGAATTCCGCCTCATGAATGCCAACCGCCCCGACGAGACGACGCCGCAGGGGCTGCGGATTACGAGTTGTGGGATGCGAGAATGTCTGGAGAAGGCGTGGGCGGGAGTACAAGATGACAAGGTGACATCGGTTGGCCCGGTCACCTTGTCACCCCGTCACCTTGTCACCTTGTCACGTAAGCGGGGGCGCGGCCTGGCCGCCACGATCAACGTCGGCGGGGGGGCGCGTATCTACCGCTCTGACGGCTGCGGGGCGATTGTGAAGGTGGATGATTTCGGGCGGGTGACGTTGCTGACAGGTTCCACCGAGATCGGGCAGGGGTCGGACGCGATCCTGGCGCAAATCGTGGCCGAGGAACTGGGGGTGGCGCTCAACGAGGTCACCGTCGTCAACAATGACACAGCAATCACCCCGTGGGACGTCGGTACGCACGCCAGCCGGACGACGTTCATCGCCGGCAAGGCCGCGATCGTGGCGGCGCGCGAGGCGAAACGCCAGATCCTGGAGACGGCATCCGAGCTGCTCAAGGCGCCCGTCGAGAGCCTTGAACTGCGCGAGGGACAAGTGAGAGTTAGTGGTCACCCGGAGCAAAGTGTATCGCTGAGCAAGGTCGTCCGGGCGCGCCACTTCCGAGACGCCGGCCAGGCGGTTATTGCCAATGGCTGGTACGACCCCCCCAACGAGATGCTCGACCGCGGTTTCCACGGTAACATCTCGGCAGCGTATGGCTTTGGCGCCCAGGCGGCGGAGGTTGAAGTCGACACGGAGACAGGCGAGGTGCGGGTGCTCAAGATTGTCGCCGCCCACGACGTGGGCCGGGCGATTAACCCGATGTACGTCGAGGGTCAGATCGAGGGCGGCATTCACATGGGGTTGGGCTACGCCTTGACCGAAGAGCTCCAGGTGCGCGAAGGCCGGGTACAGAATCCGGGTTTCCTGGACTATCGGGTGCCCACCGCCCTGGATATGCCCGCAATTGAGACGCATATCATCGAAACTGACGACCCCGAAGGCCCGTTCGGCGCGAAAGGCGTCGGCGAGATGGGCGTCACCCCGACGGCCGCCGCTATCGCTAACGCCGTGTACGACGCTGTCGGGGTTCGCATCACGAGTTTGCCGCTCACGCCGGAGAAGGTGTTGCGTGCGTTAAAAGAAAAGGGTGTAGCCTGAATGGACCATCTGACTTTGAACCCCGACCTGCTCACCGTTCCGCTGTACGTCGGCGGCAAGCCTATCGAGGAGGTCCAGGAAGAGTATGGCCTGGAAGACGTCGTCAAGCTGGCCTCGAATGAGAATGCGCTGGGCCCATCGCCGTTGGCGGTCGCGGCGATGCAGGCGGCGATGGGGAAGCTCCACCGCTACCCGGGGATCGAAGACCGCCGCTTGCGCCAGAAGCTGGCTCGTGTGTTGGGACCTGGCTTCGACGAGGGCAACTTCCTAATCGGCAATGGCCTGACCGACGTCTTGGGCATGATTGCCCAGGGGTTCCTGTACGGTGGCGGCGAAGCCATCGTCTGCCGGGCCACGTTCCCAATGTACCGCATCCACACCCGGCTCTTCGGTGGCACCCCGGTCTTCGTCGATCCGCAAGACTACCGCCACGATCTGGCGGCGATGGCGGATCGCATCACCCACCGGACGCGCCTGCTCTTCGTCTGCTCGCCCAACAATCCGACCGGCACCATCAATACCGAGGCCGAGTGCGATGAGCTTATGCAGCGCGTCCCGCCGCATGTTGTCGTCGTCTTTGACGAGTCATACCGCGAGTACGTTGAGGATCCGGCATACCCCGACACGACCAGATACGTCCGCCAGGGACTCAATGCCATCGTCTGCCGTAGCTTCTCCAAACTCCAGGGACTGGCC
>JBBITV010000476.1:1468-3215 GCA_037440585.1 Chloroflexota bacterium | reverse complement strand
GGATGGAGGCCGGTGCCGAAGGCCAGGCCGGGCTCCAGGCGAACCACAGCGTCGTCGAGTGTGGGCGTATACTCCAGCCAGGTCGGGACGATAACCAGACGCCGGCCGAGACGCTGGATGTCAAAACCTTTTTTCCAGGCCTCGGCCCAATCCGCTTCGGTAAGCTCGCGAATGTGGGGGGAGAGGATGGGATAAAGCTGCCCCAGGTGCCACAACGCCTGTTCCAGGGCATCCCGTCTGGCGGTATCATCAGCGGGGATGAATGCTTTCAGGGTGAGCGGCGGATTTTCCAGGTACTGGCTCGCTTCTGACGCGCGTTCGTGCAGCCCTAGTTGATTTGTCGACCCGGTATTCCTGCTGCGCAAACGCGCGTCATCCTCGGAGGCGAGAAACGTTCGTTCGACGACGGCACCACCTTCGCCGTAACGCTCAAAGATGGCGTGGACGGCTTCGGCAGCTTCGCCGTCAACCTCGACACTGATTTCGAGCCACGTCACGAGCTAAGCTTTGAACACTTCCTTCAGTCTATCCAAAAACCCCTTATCGCCTTGGGCTATGGGTTCTTTGCCGAGCGTCCTGCTTAGTCTCTTGAGCAGGTCCTTCTGTTCTTCGGTCAGGTTCGTCGGCGTCTTCACAAATACGGTAACGAGTTGATCGCCCCGACCATTACGCCGCAAGTAGGGGATGCCCTTGCCACGTAACCGGAACGTTTCACCAGTCTGAGTGCCGGCGGGGATATGCAGTAACTCCGAGCCGTCCAGGGTTGGGACTTCTACTTCGTCGCCGAGGGACGCCTGGGCAATGTTGATGGGAAACCCGAGCAGTACGTCGTTCCCCTGGCGCCGGAAGTAGCGATGCGGCTGGATGGAGAGGACGACGTACAGGTTACCAGGCGGGCCGCCGCGCACGCCTGGCTCACCTTCACCCGTCAGGCGAATCTGGGTGCCTTCG
Source organism: Chloroflexota bacterium (assembly GCA_037440585.1). Classification (GTDB taxonomy): domain Bacteria; phylum Chloroflexota; class Anaerolineae; order Epilineales; family JBBITV01; genus JBBITV01. The sequence goes on along the minus strand of JBBITV010000476.1, from coordinate 2,264 downwards.
TCTACACCGGCCGGGATCTCAACGACCACTGTCCGCACCCGTTGTACCTGCTTTTGTCCACGGCACTCCGGGCACGGCGAGTTGACCACCTCGCCCTCGCCCTCACAGCGCGGGCAGGTGGAGACATTGACAAACGAGCCGAAGATGGACTGTTGGACACGGCGCACCTCACCACTTCCGTTGCACTGGGGACAGCGGATGGGCGTGGTACCTGGCGCCGCGCCGCTACCGTTACAGGTGGGACACGACTCCCAACGGGGGATTTCCAGCTCCTTCTCGACACCGAAAGCCGCCTCTTCAAAAGAGAGGGAAAGATTGTACCGGAGATCGGCGCCGCGTTGGGGCGCTTGCCGGGTCGCCGTCCGGGCGCGCGTCCCAAAGCCAAAGAAGTCCTCAATGATATCTTCGATGCCACCAAAGCCGCTGAACCCGGCCCCGGGTTGGAAGCCGCCTTGCGTACCCACGTGGCCAAAACGGTCGTACGTGGCCCGCTTCTCCCGGTCGCTAAGCACTTCGTATGCCTCGTTGATCTCCTTGAAGCGCGCTTCGGCGTCGGCAGCTTTGTTAACGTCCGGGTGATACTGCCGGGCGAGACCACGGTAAGCCTTCTTGATCTCTTCTTCACTGGCGCCCCGTTTGACCCCCAGGACGTCGTAGTAATCACGCTTGGTGCTCATATCGGTGTCCGGTTATCCTTCGCTGATTCCACGAAACCTTCCAGCAGGGCAGGCACGCCCAAGTATACACCAAGCCGGATTGAAAGGCAAAAAGGACGGGCAGGGGTTGGGCCGGCCAC
>JBBITV010000476.1:726-1458 GCA_037440585.1 Chloroflexota bacterium | reverse complement strand
CGCTCATTCACCCAACCTTCCCCGGCGGCGGGCCCGGCCCTTTAATCAACAAGGCGTTTTTTATCGCAAAAACGCAGGCGGGGGGGGTGGGGGGGCCACCCGGGGGGGCCCGCCCAACCCCTGCTTACTTCTGTCTAAACTTCTCGAAACTCCCCCTCCACCGTGCCCTCATCCTCCGGGCGCCGGCCGGCGCCGCTATCGCCACCGGGGGGCGGCCCGCCGCCAGGCTGCTGGTACATGGTGGCGCCCAGGTTCTGTAGCGCCACGGCCAGCTCCTGGGTACGGTTGCGAATCGCGTCGATGTCCTTGCCCTGCATGGCTGTGCGCACCGCCTGGATCTTCGCCTCGAGATCGCTCTTCGTGCTGGCCGGCACCTTGTCGCCCAGATCGCGCAGGGTCTTCTCGGCGGTGTAGGCCGTCGAGTCGGCGTTGTTGCGAGCCTCCACTTCCTCCTTGCGGCGCCGGTCCTCGGCCGCGTGCTGTTCAGCCTCTTTCACCATCCTCTCGACTTCGTCCTTGCTGAGACCGGAGGACGCGGTGATGGTGATATGTTGCTGGCGACCCGTCGCTTTGTCTTGCGCACGCACGTTGAGGATGCCGTTGGCGTCAATGTCGAAACTCACCTCGATCTGCGGGATGCCGCGCGGCGCGGGCGGGATGCCATCCAGGATGAACCGGCCCAGCGTGCGGTTGTCGCGGGCCATCGGACGCTCGCCCTGGAGCACGTGGATC
>JBBITV010000476.1:0-668 GCA_037440585.1 Chloroflexota bacterium | reverse complement strand
AAAAGATCTGGCTCTTCTTAGTTGGGATGGTCGTATTGCGCTCGATGAGCGGTGTGGCTACCCCACCCAGGGTTTCGATACCCAGGGTCAAAGGCGTCACGTCCAGGAGCAGGATGTCCTTGACCTCGCCGCCCAGCACGCCGGCCTGGATCGCCGCGCCAGGCCTACGACTTCATCGGGGTTGACGCCCTTGTGGGGTTCCTTGCCAAAGAACTCGGCCACTCTCTTTTGCACGGCCGGCATCCGCGTCATACCGCCCACCAGCACGACCTCGTCAATATCGGAAGGCTTTAACTTGGCGTCGGCCAACGCCTGCTCGCAGGGCCCGATGGTGCGCTCGATCAGGTCCTCGGTCAACTGCTCCAGCCTGGCACGCGTCAACCTCATCTGCAAATGCTTGGGGCCGGTGGCGTCGGCGGTGATGTAGTGCAGGTTGATCTCTGTCTCCATCACCGTGCTCAGTTCGATCTTGGCCTTCTCACACGCTTCGCGCAGCCGCTGGAGCGCCTGGCGATCATCGCGCAGGTCAATGCCCTGCTCCTTCTTGAACTCGTCGGCCACGTAGTCAATGATGCGACGGTCCCAATCGTCGCCCCCCAGGAAAGTATCGCCGTTGGTCGAGCGCACCTCAAAGACGCCTTCGCCGACGTCGAGGATGGAGATGTCGA
>JBBITV010000475.1:0-3233 GCA_037440585.1 Chloroflexota bacterium | reverse complement strand
CCCCGCATATGTGCGGGGGGCCGCGATCCAGTCAGGGTTCTTATCCAGAATACCTGTCTGCCTTGGTGTACTCCCCAGTGGACCGGTGAGGTTTTTTCCCCATGAAGCATTGGGGAAAAACCCACAGTTTGCCTTACAGGTGGTCAGTCATTCGGGGCGCGGGGTCCGCTATTCTTCGCCCGGCTCGACGGTGATCAGCCCCTGGCGGATAGCGTAGCGGGTCAGCTCGGAGAGGCTTTGCAGGCCCAGCTTTTTCATGAGGCTGGAGCGGAGCTTTTCGACGGTCTTAATGCTCAGGCACAAGACCTCGGCGACTTCGCGAGTCCGCTTTCCCTCGGCGGTGAGCTGCAGGACTTGCTTCTCCCGCAGGGACAACTGCTCATACTCGTCAGGCTGGTTCTGCGAGCGGCGGCTCAGGTAGTCCTTCAGTACCGCTTTGGTGACCGCGGGCGAGAGGAACGCTTCGCCACGATACGCCGCCCGGATAGCAGCAACCAACTCCTCTGGCTCGCCCTCCTTCAGAACGTAGCCGCAGGCGCCAGCCTGGAGCATCGCGAAGAAGTATTCCTCGCGATCATGCATCGTCAGGGCCAGAATCTGAACTTTCGGCGCGCGCTGATGGATCTCCTGGGTCGCCTCCAGGCCGCGCAGCCCTGGCATGGCGATATCCATCAGAACCACGTCTGGCTGTAGCCGGGTGGCCTGTTCTACGGCCTCCCAGCCGTTCGTGGCCTCGCCGATCACCTCGATATCCGGGTGGCCCTGGAGTAACGCCCGAATCCCCGCCCGCACGATACCGTGGTCGTCGGCGATCAATACCCGGATCCTGTGCTTGGCAGCAGCCGTGTCCATCATGCTCTCCTGGCGACCTCCTCACCCTCGGGCCAGTGCTCCAGTGGGATCTCGACCTCCAGACGCGTACCGTGGCCCGGCTGTGAGTACACGTTGAAGCGTCCGTTCAGCAGGGCGACTCGCTCGGCCATGCTCCGGATTCCCCAGCGTCGGCTGTCGCGCGGGGCCTGAAGCACAGCCTGCGGGTCGAAACCGATGCCGTTGTCCTCGACCGTGACGAGCAGGCGCGACCCGATACGTTGCAGGCCGATGCGCACTTCCGTGGCCTGGGCATGCCGCCGAATGTTGGCGATAGCCTCTTGCAGCATGCGAAACACCATGGTCTCGATTTCGGGCGGCAACCGTTGCGGCAGCCCGTTGACCTGCACCCGCACGCATATCCCGATGTCCTCCAGCCGCTCCTTCGCGTGCCCCCGGACTGCCTGGACCAGCCCAAGGTCGTCTAACACCTCCGGTCGCAGGTTGAAGATAAGAGTGCGCAGATCGCGCAGAGCCTGAGCAGCGACGGCACGAATGGTCTCAAGCCGGGCCTTGGTGCCGCCCGGCTCATCGGGCAGCGTCTGCTCGACGGCTGCAATATTCATAATGACGCTGGTGAGGGACTGTCCCACCTCATCGTGCAACTCACGGGCGATACGCCGGCGTTCATCCTCCTGGGCGGACACGAGCTTGCCTAGCAGCCCGGTGCGCATTTCTTCTTTGCGACGCAGCTCTTCATAAAGTGTGGCCAGTTGCCGGGTTCGTTCCTGGACCCGCTGCTCCAGGCCGACGTTCAAGCGCTCCATTGCCTGTACGGAGTCCTTCAAGCGGATCCGCATCTCCTCGAAGGCCTGGGCCAGCCGTCCAACCTCGTCAGTGCCGTAGCTCGGTACCGGGATGTTCAGGTTCCCACTGGCGATCACAGAGACAGCATCCATGAGCGACCGCACCGGACGCACGATCTGCTCTGTCAAGAACCAGGCGATCAGCAACGCAGCGATCAGAATAGCCGCTCCGGCCAAGACTAGTTGGCGTTGCAATTGGCGAGTGGGCGCCAGTACCTCAGCTTCTGGCTGACGGACGGCCACTCCCCAGGGAGCCGTGGACAACGGCGCAAATGCCAGCACCTCGTCAGTCCTGTAGGGACTCGCCTCGTGGCAGCCTCCGTGGCAGCCCCGCACCGCCGGCTGGCGCCCCTCAATGAGTTCCGCAAATCGGGAGGCGTGATCCCCTTTCTGAAGCAAGAGCGAAGCCTCCGTGCTGGCCAGCACGAAGCCTTGCCGATCCATCACCTCGATGTGAGCCGTTCCACTGAGTCGCACGGGCCGCAGAAAGGCAGAGAAGCTCCCGTACTGTGGCTCGATCTCCCCCGTCAGCAGACCGGTCATCCCTGTACCCCGGCCCCACACCGGCACGGTCAGGTGTATCACCGGTGCGCCGGACGGCCTGGACAACACGACGTCGGACACCGTGGCGCGTCCGGTGCGGCGAACTTCCTGGATATCGGGACGATCCATCAGGTTCAGCCCGAGTATAGCGAGATCAAGGGGCTCCGACCAGAGAACTGTTGCCTGGTTATCCATCAAAATCAGGCGGTAGGTGCGCATGGTGGCCTGGGATTGCACCTCTTGCAGCAGGCGTTTCTCAGGTTCCAGGTCGCCATCTTCGAGATCTAGCGCCTGGTGCCCGGCAACCTGGGTCAGCATCTCGAGGACCGCGGTGACCTCAGTGTCTATGTTGTCGGCCACCAGCTTGGCGATGACTAAATGCTGGACTAACGACCGGCGGGTACTCTCTTGCAACGCCGAGAGGCACAGCAGCCCAAAAATGCACAGAATGGCTAGCAAGACCACGCCGCTAAGGAGAAAAATCCGCCAGTGTAGCCCTAAATCCCCCAGTTGCAGCAAAGAGTGTTAGAGAAGGCGCTCCTGGAGGCTTACAGGAGTTTCCTTCTGCAGCTTCCACGCCGAATCGATCTGGGTATCCCTGGTGTCAGGCATTCGGGCCCCCGAACTCACCAATAGTTCACACATCACCTGGCAATACCTGTCGCCCCCTCACCCCGCCCCCTGCAGGCCGACGAGATGAGGGAGCGTGGGCCATAGCTTCGAATGTCTGTGACTTCACAGCGACCACAGCTCGCTGCTGCCCGCCATGAGCAGTTCGCCAGAACTGGGCCGTTCAGCCTTAGACATCCGCATTATGTTGCTCAATGGCGGCCAAATACCTCTCAGCAATCCTCCGGCCCATCTCCGGCACCGCCCTTTGCGCCGCGTCAGACAGGCCGGAATGCACCGTGGGCTCTACGGGCCCCACGTCGCAGACTGGCACCGTCACCCGGACCCCACAGTGATCTTGCAACTCCCGCAGCAGATTCGAGGTTGGCGCCTGATGCATGGAAA
>JBBITV010000474.1:0-3246 GCA_037440585.1 Chloroflexota bacterium | reverse complement strand
AGCAAGTCACCGTCGAGGCGCTGGAGATGCTCGACGCCGAGGCGACCATCCAGCACGTCAAGGACTATACCCAGTTCAGGAAGTACGGCCTGCTGTTCACGCCGGGCCTGGTGGTCAATGAGAAATTGGTGTGCGCCGGCCGCATCCCGGCGCCGGCCGAGGTGATCACCTGGCTGACAACGGCTCTGGCTCAAACACCCGCCGGATAAGCGACAGGCGCCACCAGACAATCAACGGCTGCCCAGTGAGGGGCAGTGGATCTGACCTCATCGAGCCCCCGGCTGAGGACTCCGAGATCTGGGGGTCTTTTTGGGTCAGATTTCATGCAAAAAACTGAATATACCCGTGAGAGGCTCTTGGAGTAACTGAGCCTGGAGGAAGGAGGTACGATGTACAGATCAGGTTCCTACACACGCCGCCCGGCGCGTTCCTGTTGCGGCGGGGGCGGCAGGAGTATCGTCCAGGTGAACATCGACGGCATCGCTTTTGGCATCATGGGCTTGCGGGAGATCTTCGAGCAGTTGTACATCATGCGGCGCCGGCCTGAGCCAGCCGTGGGCTCCGAGCTGCTGGAGATGGTCCGGGCGATGAAGAATTACATCCCGCGGGGGAAGGAAGCCATCTTCCAGGCGGCCCTCTTGCGCGAGTATGCTATGTATTATGCGCGGGAGGAGGTGGCATGATGCCTACCTACGAATTCATCTGCACGGCGTCCTTTACACGCCCGGCCTGGTGCTTAACGAGAAACTTGTCTGCGCCGGCCGGCTGCCCTCGGCGATCGAGATCAAGCACTGGCTAGTGGCTGCGTTAAATACAGCCAGGCAGACGGCGGGCGAACTGAAATAGAGGGTGGCATGATCGACTACCTGTTGAAAGTAGAGAATCTGAACCTGAAGCGCGATGGCCGCGACATTTTGTGCCGGGTCAACCTGGCGGTCCGGCCGGGCGAGGTCCACGGCTTGCTGGGCCTCAACGGCTCCGGCAAGTCCAGCCTGGCTTACACCCTGATGGGCTGCGCGGGTTATACCCCCGACCAGGGCCGCATCTGGTTCGCCGGCCAGGACATCACCCGCCTGCCGATCACCGAGCGCGCCCGGCTGGGGCTGACCCTGGCCTGGCAGGAGCCGGCCCGTTTCGAGGGACTGCCCGTCGGCGCGTACCTGGCGTTGGGGGCAAAGGACCCGGATCGTACTCAACTGGCAGAGGCGCTGGAAGCCGTCGCCCTGGCGCCGTCGGCCTACCTGAAGCGGCCGGTCAACCATGCCTTGTCGGGCGGTGAGCGCAAGCGCATCGAGCTGGCGGCGGTGTTCGCCATGTGCCCGAAGCTAGCCATCCTGGACGAGCCAGACTCGGGGGTGGACACGCTCAGCCTGGGCGACATCGCTGCCCTCATCCGGCGCATGGCCGACCAGGGCACGGCGGTGTTGCTGATCACCCACCGCGACGAGATGGTCACCGTGGCTGATTCGGCGTCGCTGATGTGCCAGGGCAGCATTGTCTTCCAGGGCGACCCGGCCGAGGTGCGCCAATACTATGGGCGGCGCTGCCGGTTGCACGGTGAGACCATGGGGGCACAGCCGTGGGGGACAGCTCCAAGTCCCAAGTCGAAAGTCTGAAGTCGAAAGTCCGGAGTCAGAGAGGGTAACCGAGGTATGAGTACACAAGTGCGACCGCATGGGTTGGCAGCGGCGGAGCCCGGCTGGGCTCGCGAGTATGAGGCAATTCTGGAGGCGTACCGGCAGGCGGGGGGCGACCCGGCCTTCCTGAAGATGTCCAGGGTCGCCACGCTGGTGGTCAGCGCCAACCGGGTGCTGGCAGCCAACGAGGTGCCGGGCGTCCACTTCAAAGCTGAGGAATTGCCCCACGGCGTCCGGGCGTGCATCGTGGTCGAGCCGGAGGTCCGGCTCGAGAAGCCGGCCCACCTGTGCTTCGGGATGTTGCCGGCCGAGGGGTCGCAGGAGATCGTTGCCGACTACGAGATCGGCCCGGGCGCGCAGGCTGAGTTCATCGCTCATTGCACTTTTCCCAATGCGGTCCGGCTCAGGCACGTCATGGACGCGCGCATCCATGTGGGGGCCGGGGCGACGATGACCTACAGCGAGTCCCACTTCCACGGCCCCCACGGCGGCATAGAGGTGGTGCCCAAGGCCAAAGTGACGGTGGACGACGGCGGCCGGTTCATCACCGGCTTCAGCCTGGTCCACGGCCGGGTCGGGCGCCTGGACTTTGATTACGACGTTGCGGTCGGCGCTGGCGGGGTGGCCGAGCTGACCACCAAGGCCTACGGCCTGGGCGACGATCACGTTCGGGTGAACGAGACGCTCTACCTGAACGGCCAGGGCGCGCGCGGGCTGACCAGGACCCGCATCGCCGTGCGCGACCAGGCGGTGAGCGAGGTGCTGACCACGGCCGAAGGCAATGCACCCTTCGCCCGGGGCCACATGGACTGCACCGAGGTAGTGCGCGGCCAGGCGACGGCCCGCAACATGCCGCTGGTGGTCGTGCGCGACGACCGGGCCCACGTGACCCACGAGGCGGCCATTGGTACCGTGAATCACAAGGAACTGGAGACGCTCATGGCGCGCGGCCTGGACGAGGATGCGGCCGTGGACGTGATCATTCGAGGAATGTTGCAGTAGGTTGGCTGATGAAGTACGAAGGGGCAGCGAAGGTCTTCAAGGCGCTGGCGCATCCGTTCCGGTTGCGCCTCCTGCGCCTGCTGTCTGGTGACGGAGCGTACGTGTGCCACTTGGCGGAGGCCACCGGCCGGCCGCAGTCCTACGTCTCGCAGCACCTGCAGGTGCTGCGTGCGGCTGGTCTGCTCATCGATAGAAGAGAGGGTTGGTATGTGACCTATCAGATCTGCGACCCGGCGCTGGCGGGCGTGCTCGACCTGGCCGCCGCCATCGCCGCCGGGCCAACTATTATTGTGGTTTCACCCGACGTCTGGCTGCGCGACACGCGTCCCGCCTGTTGCCCGCGTCGTCGCCGCAGCCCTGGAAAAGGACCACTTAACGTGAACGGCAACAACTTCTTGAAACCCTGGCATGGCATCCCGCGCGAGGAGATCGGTTGGCACCCGACGGTGGTCGCCGAGCGATGTGTAGGCTGTGGCCTGTGCGTCACCTCGTGTGGTCGCCAGGTCTTCGCCTTCGACTACGAGCGTAACGTGGCCGTGGTTGTCAACCCCCTGAACTGCATGGTCGGTTGTAGCACCTGTGGCACGGTCTGTAGCCAGGATGCGCT
>JBBITV010000473.1:2556-3254 GCA_037440585.1 Chloroflexota bacterium | reverse complement strand
GTCAGAAGACGGCAAGACGTGGACCTTCACTCTGCGCAAGGGCGTGAAGTCCCACGACGGCACCGACTTCAACGCCGACGCCGTGGTCAAGAACTGGGACTACTGGCGTAATACCAAGAACCCCATCCACAAGATCCAGACCGACGCCGGCCAGACCTTCGAGTACTATGAGGCTCAGTTCGGCGGTTTCGACGAGGACAGCATCATCACCAAGGTTGAGGCCGTCGACCCGACGACGGTCAGGTTCACCTTGAAGGAGCCTCAGGGCCCGTTTCTGAACAACCTGGCCATGTTCGTCTTCGTGTTCTGGAGCCCGACGGCGCTGGAGAAGGCGGGCAAGGATAGCTGCAAGAACCCGGTGGGCACCGGCCCTTACAAGTTCGTCGAGTGGAATGCCAACGAGCAGGTGACGCTGGAAGCCTTCGCCGACTACTGGGACAAGGCCAACGCTCCCAAGATGAAGCGGGTCATCATCCGCAACATCCCCAACAACGCGCAGCGATTGTTGGCCCTGGCGGCAGGTGAAGTCCATGGGGTTGAGGGCCTTGACCCGGCCAGCGTGGCCGCAGTCCAGAAAGACCCGCGCTTCAAGCTGTTGCTGCGGCCGGCCAATACCACTGGCTACGTGGCCTTCAACTACAAGGTGAAGGAATTCCAGGATCCCAAGGTCCGCCAGGCGTTCGCCCAGGCCATCAACA
>JBBITV010000473.1:0-2544 GCA_037440585.1 Chloroflexota bacterium | reverse complement strand
CTACGGTGGCACGGGCGTGGTGGCCAAGGAGTTCCAGCCGCCGGCTCTGTGGGGTTACAACAAGGATATCGAAGACTGGAAGTTCGACACCGAGGCCGCCAAGAAGCTTTTAGCTGATGCCGGTATCAAGGGAGAACTTACGGAAGTGACCTTCGACGGCAAGAAGGTCCCGCTGGACTTCTGGTACATGCCGGTCAGCCGGCCGTACTACCCTAACCCCAAGGACATTGCCACCGCCATCGCCGCCGACTGGGCCAAGGCCGGCATTAAGGTCAACCTGCAGACGGTGGACTGGGCGACCTACCTGGACAAGCGCAAGAACGGTGAGCTGCCGTTGTACATGCTGGGGTGGACGGGCGACAACGGCGACCCGGACAACTTCGTGTGCTATTTCTTCTGCCTGGATGCCAAGGACAGCCCCAAGGCGACCGAGGGCTTCTTTGCCGACAAGGAGATCTCCGACATCCTGAAGAAGGCCGCGGCCATGACCAATCAAGCAGAGCGCGCGAAGCTATATCAGCAAGCTGAGAAGCTCATCCACGACAAGGTGATCCGGATCTTCATCGCCAACAACCAGCCGCCGCTGGCGTTCCTCAAGAGCGTCGAGGGCTACATCCCGAACCCGACCAGCACCGAGTACTTCAATACGGTCGTGGTGAAGTAGATAGAACAGGTACACAGGTACCCAGGGAAACAGGTAGACAGGGACAATCGCAATAGACTCCCTGGACGCCTGTGTACCTGTGTACCTGTGTACTTGTGTACCTGGGTACTATGCTCCGCTACATCATCAAACGCCTTCTCACCATCATCCCCGTCCTTCTCGGGGTGTCCATGCTCGTCTTCGGGCTGATTCGCCTGATCCCGGGCGATCCGGCCATTGTCATGTTGGGTGAGCGGGCGACCCCGGAGAACATCGCCCGCATCCGAACTCAGCTTGGCCTCGACAAACCGATCCACGAACAGTACTTGATCTACATGAGCCGGGTGGTGCAGGGCGACTTGGGGATATCGGTGCTGCGGCAGGAGCCGGTTACGCGGGAGATCGTCCGCCGTTTCCCGGCAACCATCGAGCTGTCATTGGGAGCCATTCTGGTCGCCCTGATCGTAGGCATTCCGGCCGGTCTCGTCTCGGCCATCCGGCGCGGCTCATGGTTCGACAGCCTCAGTATGCTCGCGGCCCTGACTGGGGTGTCGATGCCGATCTTCTGGCTGGGTTTGATGCTGACCCTGCTCTTCGCCGTCGCGCTCCACTGGTTCCCGACCGGTGGCCGGCTAGACGCCCAGACCGAGTTCAAAACCATCACCAACCTGTTAATCCTGGACAGTCTCGTCCGAGGTGACCTGGGAGTGACCTTCCAGGCCATCCACCACCTGTTCTTACCGGCCGTTGCCCTGGGGACCATCCCCATGGCCATCATTGCTCGCATGACACGCTCGGCGATGCTAGAAGTCCTCAGCCAGGACTACATCCGCACCGCCCACGCCAAGGGGCTACGCGAGCGGATTGTGGTGATCCGGCACGCCTTACGCAACGCCCTGCTGCCCGTGATCACCGTCGTGGGCCTACAGGTGGGCATCTTGCTGGCAGGCGCCATCCTGACCGAGACGATCTTCTCCTGGCCGGGTATCGGGCGTTGGATCGTGGAAGCCATCTACGCCCGTGACTACCCGATCGTGCAAGGGGTCACATTGTTTATTGCCACCATTTTTGTCCTGGTCAATCTGACAGTGGACGTCTTATATGCCTTCGTCGATCCACGTATTCGGTTCGATTAGTTAGGCTGAAATCATGACAACCCTCGCTAGCCCAGCCCTTGCCATTCCTCAAACATTAGCCCGCCCACCGCGCAGCTTGTGGCAGGACGCCTGGCGGCGGCTGTTCGCCAACCGCCTGGCCAGATTAGGTATGGCGATCGGCGCCTTTTTCATCCTGGTCGCACTCTTGTCGCCGATCATTTCGCCCTACGACGCCAAGACAGATTCGAACCTGATCGAGCGCTTCCTGGAGCCGTCGCCGGCCCATCCGTTGGGCACCGATGAGCACGGGCGCGACGTGATGCGCCGAATCGCCTATGGCTCCCAGGCCTCGCTCGGGGTCGGGTTGGGTGCGGTCTCCATCGCGGTCCTCATCGGGACGTTGATCGGGCTGGTATCGGGCTTTGCCGGCCGCTGGATCGACCTGGTGTTGATGTTTCTGATGGACATCCTGCTGGCCTTCCCCGGCCTTTTGCTCGCCATTACCGTCGTGGCCCTCATCGGGCCTGGGCTGCGCAACTCTTTGTTGGCGATCAGCGTGGTGAGCATTCCCGTCTACGCGCGCATTGCCCGCTCGACGGTGCTTGGTCTAAAGCAGCATGAATTTGTGGCCGCCGCCCGCTCGGTGGGCGTTCCGGAGCCCCAGGTCCTCTTCCGCCACGTTTTCCCCAACAGCCTCTCACCGATCATCGTCCAGGGCACGTTGGGGATCGCCACTGCCATCCTGGAGACGGCCGCGTTTGGCTTCCTGGGCCTGGGCCAGCAGCCGCCCTATCCCGAATGGGG
>JBBITV010000472.1:0-3254 GCA_037440585.1 Chloroflexota bacterium | reverse complement strand
GTAGAACCTCTGCCGCGGCGGCGAGATCGGCCAGTAATTCCTCTTGTGTGGTTGCGCAGCTCTGTAGGCCGGCCAGGGCCAGCCCGAAAGCCGCCGCCGCGCCAATAGCGGGCGCGCCACGGATGTACATCTCGGCGATCGCCCGGGCAACCTCCCGGTAATCGGTAAACTCCGCGATGACAAACTGGTTGGGGAGCAGGCGCTGGTCAATCATCTTGACCACGCCGTTGTCCCACTCGATGGTTCGCACGTAGACCTCAACAAAAACAAAAAATCTCTCTGCACAGAGAGAGATCACGCCATGGATATTCTCTCATCTGCCAGGCACGTTGCCTGCCGGACTTAGCACCAGGCTCGGATTTCCTCGGCTGGCGGGCGCTTGGTCCCGCGTCACGATCCGGGCTGGTTGCTGGGGCTTCACAGGGCCGGTCCCTCCACCCCTCTTGATAAGAGTATCGCCGTATTCAATTCCGAAGAAAATGGTAGCACAGGAAGGCATTCTTGTCAAGGAGATGAGGTAGCACACCGTTCAGTCTGCATCTTCTTTTGACACGTTCCGCCGAGTCGACTACAATTTCCTTGTTCCCAATAATGCGTCCCGCTACCTCCACAGTCTATTTCGGAGGCCCACTTATGACTCCATCGGCCGAAATCGTGCTTGAGGAGCGAACCTTCAGGTTCATGCTCCTCTATCGCTGGGCCAGCCTGGCGCCAGCCGTCCTCCTCATCCTTTTGAGCCCTGCCCCGGCCGATGCCTATCCGCGCCTGTTTCTCGCTCTCGGCCTCGCCATGCTTGACAACCTGGTCCTGACCGTATTTCGACAACGCCTCAACCACCTGGTGACGTCGCGCCCGGCCTTCATTGGGGTTGACCTTGTCTTCAGCGCGGTGCTGATCGCACTCACCGGCGGGTGGCAAAGCCCGTATTATCTTTACGCCCTGAGCCCGTTGCTCGGAGCTGCTTTTTTCGTCGGTATGCGAGGTGCCCTGGCGGCGGCGACGGCCTTTGCGATTCTGTACCTGGCAGCCCTCGTCGTTGATATCCGCTGGTTCGGAGACTCCATCCACGTGGGCCTGGTGTCGACCCAGCTCGCGAGCTTCTTCCTGGTCGCCAGCCTGTTCGGCTATCCCGCAGTTCTGTTGCAGCGGCTACGCCAGGCGCGTGATGCGTTGGCCGAGAGCCACCGTGAGCTGGAATCCCTTCATCGCCTGGCGCTGACGATGCAGTCGTCGGCGGTCACAGTGTCCGATGTGCAGGAGCAGATCCTGACGAGTGTGACCGGCACACTTGGCTTCGAACGGGCGATGATGGCTATCGCCGATGCTCAGGGCCGGGTCCTATTTGGCTGGCTGACCCACCACCGCGCACAAGCCGACTATGCGCCGGATGGGCTGTTTCATACGGCTGAGATTCCACTGCATGATGATGCGGGGGCCATCGCCCAGGCGCTGCTCGAACGCCAGGCGGTGTTGGTCGCAGATGGGAAGCCACCTACGGCAGACCCGGTCGTCAACAGCCAACTTGGCCTGACGCACTATGCTGTCCTGCCGATGATCATGCGCGATCGCCCGCTCGGGGTCCTGATCGTAGACAACCCGGACACGGGCGCGGCCATCAGCGACCGCGACCTGGCATCGCTGGCTGCCATCGCCGATCAGGCGGCGATCGTCCTGGGGAGTACCCAGATGTGTATTGACCGCACCCGGCGCCTGGCCGTCGAGGCGGAGCGCAATCGCATCGCCTTGGACATCCACGATGCAGTCTCGCAATCCCTCTTTGGCACGGTGTTCACACTCGATGCCTGCATCAAGCTGCTGCCGGAGCAGGCCGCTGTAGTCCAGGAGCGTCTCACCGAGCTGCGCAGCGTGATGTTTAACGTGATGACTGAGGTGCGCCGCTCGATCTTCGATCTGTGGGGTGGAGACCTCAGCGAGAAGGCCTTTGAGGCCGAGCTTTACGCGTATCTGCGCGAGCTCGCCCCACCCCCCACCCTCCACGTCAGCATCGATGTATCCGGCCACTTCGATACCCTGGATAGGGCCACCCGTAAGCAGCTCTACCGGCTGGCCCAGGAAGCACTCTCGAATCTCGTACGCCACGCTGATGCCACCCTGGCCCACGTCCAACTCGAGTTACGCAACAACCAGGCGTGCCTGACGGTCGAGGACAACGGGCGCGGGTTTGACCTGGCAGCCGTCTTGGAGCCGGGTACAGCGACTGATCATCTGGGCCTGACGGCGATGCGGGAACGAGCGCGTGGGCTGAGCGGCTCGGTAGAGATCCAGAGCACGCCTGGCAGGGGGACGCGCGTCGTCGTGGTAGTACCCCAGCAGAGGTTACGCGATGGCTAAGATCCGTATTCTTGTCGCCGACGATCATGAGATTGTGCGCCGAGGCCTGACGCTCATGCTCGGCCTGGAGCCTGACTTCGAGGTTGCTGGCGAAGCGGCAGATGGACAACAGGCTGTCCGCGCCGCCCGGTTGCTCCAGCCGGACATTGTGCTCCTGGATCTCAAGATGCCAGAGCTGGATGGCGTGTCGGCGACCAGGGCGATCAAGCAGGTCTCGCCTGCCAGCCGCGTCCTCATCCTGACGGCCATCGAGGTCGATCAGGAGATCTTCGAAGCCCTCCGGGCCGGAGTCGACGGCTACGTCCTGAAAGATATCAGCCCTGAAGAGCTGGCGCGCGCCATCCGCGCCGTAGCGGCCGGGGAGGGTTACCTGCACCCAGCGGTCACCCGGCGCGTGATGCGTCGAATGTCGCCCGCTCCTATTCGGACTCCGCGAATTGATCTCACACCGCGTGAACGTGACGTGCTTCGCCTGTTGGCGACCAGTGCCACCAACCGGGCCATTGCTGCCCAGCTCGGCGTCGGCGAGGAGACAGTGCGCAGCCACATTAAAAGCATCCTCTCCAAACTTGGCCAGCCTACCCGCACTCAAGCCGTCGTCATGGCTCTACGGGACGGGTTGATCGAGCTGGAATAACCTCCCCCGATCGGGGGAGAAAAATTCCCCGCTTTGGGTGTTGTGCCACGACGTTGCTCCCTGTATAATAGCTCCCACAGCATATGTGCGAAATCGCATAAACGCATTGACGAAACAGAAAATGAGCCGGTCATGAACCGTACTCTCGAGCAAGAAATCCACCAGCTCCACGCCGAGATCTGCCACGCGCTCTCCGATCCCAAGCGCATCTCGATCCTGTACGAACTTGCGGACGGCCGTAAGAACGTGGGCGAGCTGGTGGCAA
>JBBITV010000471.1:0-3266 GCA_037440585.1 Chloroflexota bacterium | reverse complement strand
GGCGCTGAGTTAGATACCAGCCGTTGCTTCATGGGACAGGCACGCTTTGCCCAACTGCTGGATCTGCTGCCACCCGGCATGACCATAGTAGGGATCGATGAATACTCAGCCCTGGTGATAGAGCCGGAGGTGGAGATGTGCCGGGTGATGGGTCGCAGTGGCGTCACCCTGTTACGCGATGGGCAGGAGCGGCATTTCACGAAAGGGCAGACGTTCCCGATAGGCAAATTGGGTCCTTTCCGGAGGCCGGAGCCACAAGCCGATTTACCGGCAGTGGTATGGAAAGGGGCGCTGGCTGCTCAGACTGAGGCCCAGGATATCGCCGCGCCTGAACCGCCGATGGAGGTGCTGGTCCTGGTGGAAAAGCGGGAGGCTGCCCGCGCCCGCCGCGATTGGGCTACGGCGGACACCCTGCGAGAACAGATCGTTGCCCAGGGTTGGCAGGTGGCAGATACACCAGGTGGTCCACAACTGGCTCTCATCCCTACCAACGGGCGGAAGAGCACATAAAAACCCCATCGCCGTCTACGTGTTGCCAAAACCACCACCCTCATGCTATAATCACGCTACGACAACACAAGAAGGAGGTGCAACATGGAGATCCGCAAGGTCGGCGTCGTCGGTTGTGGGTTGATGGGCTCCGGCATCGTCGAGGTCGTGGCCAAGGCTGGCTACCCGGTGGTGGTACGGGAGATAAATGACGATCTCTTGAACAAGGGCCTCGCCCGCATCCGAGGCTCGATGTCCAAGGCCGTGGAGCGCGGCAAACTGTCCCCGGCCGACATGGACGCCGCCTGGAGCCGCATCGTTGGCACGACGGATATGTATGCCTTCGACGAATGTGACCTGGTCATTGAGGCGGCCATCGAGAACCTGGACCTCAAGAAGGAGATCTTCGCCCAGCTTGACCAGATCACCCCACCCCACGCGATCCTGGCCAGCAATACCTCCTCCCTGAGCATCACCGTCATGGCGGCCGCCACCAAGCGCCCGGACAAAGTGCTCGGGATGCATTTCTTCAACCCGGTACCGGTGATGCCGCTCCTGGAGATGGTCCGCGCGTTGCTCACGAGCGACGAGACCTTCAGCACCGCCCGCGAATTTGGTGAGAAGAAGCTCGGTAAGACCGTGGTCATTGCCAAGGACAATCCGGGCTTTATCGTGAACTTGCTCCTGGTTCCCTTCCTCCTGGATGCGGTCCGCGCCCTGGAACTCGGCGTCGCTACGAAGGAAGACATTGACACTGGGGTGAAGCTGGGCCTGAACCACCCGATGGGGCCGCTGACGTTGCTGGACTTCGTGGGCCTGGACACCACTCTGTTCATCGCTGATGCGATGTTCGAGGAATTCAAGGACCCGAAGTACGCTGCGCCCCCGCTGCTGCGCCGCATGGTGACGGCCGGGCTGTACGGGCGGAAGTCGGGCCGTGGATTCTACGATTACTCAAAGTAGAGGTACACAGGTACACAGGGAAACAGGGAAACAGGGGAATAGACCCATGTGTACCTGTTTCCCTGTGTACCAGTACTCAGTGGAACAAATATGCCTGTAATCACCACAATCTACCTCGCCCGCCACGCCGTGACTGACTGGCACGGCAAGCAGCGCATTCTGGGCCGCATGGCGGGCATTGGCTTGAACGGCGAGGGCCGGATGCAGGCTGAGCGCCTGGCGCAGAAGCTCAAGGATGTTCCCCTTGACCTGATCGTCACCAGTTCGGTTGACCGGGCGTGGCAAACGGCCGAAATTGTCAACCAGTACCACTCCGTGCCCCTGGTCGCCGACGAGCACTTCATTGAGTGGGGTATGGGTCCGTGGGAAGGGCTCTACCTGGATGAGGTCAAGGCGCGCTACCCTGACGCCTGGAAAGCCTGGAGATTCGAGACGCGGGAACATATCCTGGAAGGCCTGGAAACTCTTTACGAGGTCGCGGATCGCACGTACGCCGGGTTAGTCAACCTGGTGGAGCGACACCCTGGCAAGATCATTCTCATCATGTCGCACAAAGACCCGCTCCGCGCCATGCTTTGCCGTGTCCTGGACATTCCCATCGACAGCATCCGCCGTTTCGAGATCGACATGGCGTCCCTGTCCAAGCTCACGCACGACGCACGCGGGTTTAGACTTCAGTTTTTGAACCTACCCATCGATTTTGGATTTTAGATTGGATGGCTTGCGCAACGTCAGTCTCCAATCCAGAGTCCGGTCAATCCAAAATCTAAAATCCAAAATCCAAAATCCGAAGGGGGGTTTCGACGATGAATGTCCTCTACAGTGGCCTCGGCGAGTATCGCCTGACCGATCCCGACGACTTCCGCGAATGGTGCCGCGATCAGAAGCGGCGTGAATTCGTCGACAAGACGATGACCGAGCGTGAAGCTGTCGAAAAGTTCGTCCACGACGGCGACTATGTCAGTTTCGACTTTTCCTCTTTTACTCGTGGCCCACTGTGCTTGATTCGCGAAATCATCCGCCAACGTCGCAAACACCTCTGGTACTGCGCCAAGTTCACCCTGATCGAATCGACTCTCCTCGTCGCCGGAGGCTGCGTCGACCGGATCGATATCGGCTTTCTAGGATTGGGCCGGACGGTCAACGGGGCGGTCGAGCGGGGCGAGGTCAAAGTGACGGAGTGGACCAACGGTACGCTGACCTTGCGCCACCTGGCCGGCGCGATGGGTATGCCCTTCCTCCCCAGTCGCGCGCTCCTGGGGACCGACACGCTCAAATACTCGGGCGCCAAAGTCGTCGTGGACCCGTTTACCGGCAAGCCGATAACTCTGATCCCCGCCGTCAACCCCGACGTCGCCCTGATCCACGTCCACCAGGCCGACGTGTACGGCAACGCCCGTTGTTTCGGCCCAGGCGTCTCGCCCCTGGAGACTGCCCAGGCCTCCCGGCGCGTCATCATCTCCACCGACGAAATCATCAGCCACGACGACATTCGTCGCGACCCCGGCAAAACGACCATTCCCTACTACCTGGTCGATGCTGTCGTCTACGTGCCCTTTGGCTGCTACCCGGGCGGCCTGCCCGGCCGCTATGAGCTGGACATCGACCATTTCTTGAGCTTCCTCGGTGCTGAGGCCGATCCTCAGAAATTGCAGGCATACATGGACAAGTACGTCTACAGCGTCGGGTCGAATATGGAGATGATTGAAAAGCGCATCGGGCTGGAGCGGATTGCGGAGTTGCAGCGGCGAGCTACTGTGAAAGAAGGATACTATCCATGAACACCCAATCCTTCACCGAATCTGAGTTCATGA
>JBBITV010000470.1:0-3273 GCA_037440585.1 Chloroflexota bacterium | reverse complement strand
GTCTGAGCGGAGCGGCTAGTGTGTATCATCCCGGACCCGGTCCATCCGTCGGGCAAGCTGGAGAATTGAGCCAGGTCCAGCACCGTAGTCTGGTTCGGACCTAAAGTGACCTGATGGGTAATCGGACTGTCGCCAGGGCCGAAAAAGGAGAAACGGATCTGTGTCGGCCCGGGTGACGGATTCACGTTCTGGACGACGATACGTGATGCGCGCTTCGCACTCTTGACGAGCGAAGGCAACGCGATGTTTCGCCCCCCTTGTTCTGGAGCTGCACCGGCATAGCGTAAACCGAGTCCGCTTGCCGAGCGCGTGAGATCGACCCAGGCCAGGACGAACGGCGCCAGCTCGGCTGTGCTCTCAAGCTGGGTGCGACTGCGGCCCGCCAGGGACTCTACATGGACCGCACCAGCGCCGGTGCCGGCTGGAATCAAGAAGGTTTCGGACTGAGAAGGCCCAACCCAGCGATTGATCTGCTCCACAATCTGGGCTGAGGCGTCAAGGAAACTAACCCGAATCTCAGCCGCAACGTCGGAACTGGTGTTTTGGACGAGCACGGTGCTATCCGCACTAGCCTGGTACAATAATGGGGCGCTGATGAGCCGGCTCCCAGAGCCGACAGGGAGGGCTGCAGTTGACGCGAATGTGCCTGTGGTGGGATCACGTTGGTCGACCATAATGGCAAGTGGCTGATTGGCGCTGAGCAAAGTCGATCTGTGGAGTGCAGATTGGATCGTATCGGCAGGGTTAAAGTTCGCCGACTGGCCCGGCGCGACAATGCGCGGTTCTCCATAGCGTGTCTGCAGGTCCTCGCTCGTGGGCAGGTAGCTGGTCTCGACCTGGGTACACTCAACACCCACATTCTGGACCGCCAACGTGGTGGTCCAGCCATTCAGATCGATGCCGATAGACGGCAACAGGTAGGCGTAGAGATCCGAGCTGGCAGGGACGCCCCAGGTGGTGCGACCGGTGTAGGTATTGATTGCGCCGGCAGGCGGTTTGCGGTTGACGGTGACCGCGATGGGCTGACCTGAGGCGCGCCGCCGGGAGGCTGGCTCGCAGGTTGCACCATCCGGACTGGGTACGATAGAGTAGATCATAGCCGATGCAGCCTGTGTTGGAATCTGGCTGCTGTCGATGGTCCAGGTGCGGCCGGGGAGCAACAAGCCGGAGCAGAGCGTTCTGATGATGTTGTCTGTGCTGGCCGGGCATTCCCCGCCGGAAGCCGGGTAGAAGTCGGCTGAGATTTGTATGTTTGAATTACCGGCATTCTGTACGTGAATCTGGGTTTCCCAATGGTCGCCGGTCTTGATGGCGGGCAAAGCCACGCGTTGGCCAGCAGGCCACAAGGGAGACGTTGGAGTCGGCGTCGGAACTGCTGAGCCTGTGGTTGTGGGTGAGGCTGTGACCCTGGCCGTCGGCGTCCGCATAGGCTCCGATGTTGACGTGGCGGTCGCCGTCCGGGTTGGCGTTGCACTGGCCGTCGGCGTGCTGGTTGCCACATCAGGGGTGGCGGTAGTCGAAGGCGTCGTACTGGGTCTGGTTGTGGCGGTGTGTGTAGGTGATGGAAGCGGGGTGGCCGTGGCGGATGGTGTTGGACTAGGCGTGACCGTCGGCGTACCGGTTGGAGTCGCTGTCGCGGTTGGTGTATCAGTTGAGGTCGCCGTGGCGGTGGGAGTGTCGGTCGGGGTGGAGGTGGATGTATCCGTAGGGGTCAGGGTCGCGGGAATGACCTGCTGACGGCTGACGCCGGCGTTGGTGCCCGCCCAAATAAGTCCGCTCGGGTCGACGGCGATAGCATGGATATCGTCGGCGGTGAGGCCGTCGGCGTAGCCGATGCGAGCACCCCAGGACTGGCCGTCAAACACCCACAAGCCTCCACCGTAGAGGTCGGGCTCGGGGTCGCCACGCGTAGTGCCGGCCCAGACGCGGCCGGTGGGGTCCACAGCCAGAGCGGGAACCCAGCCTTCATGGGGGAAGGTCCAGTTCTGCCAGGTGCTGCCGTCATAGCGGAAGACGGCGGCATCTATGTAGGGCGCATCGCAGCTCAGGCAGTTACCCGAATAGAGCCAGGTACCGAACAGGGCGCGGCCAGTTGCGGCGAGGGCCACGGAGCGGATGTCGTTGTCGGGGTTTTTCAGCCCGGAGTATCGGCTGTTATACCTGGTCCAGGTGGTGCCGTTGAACACGGCGCCGCCACCGCCGCCGCGGGCGCCGGTCTCGGTTCTGAACGGGGCAGTCGATATCCAGACCTGGCAGGTAGCGGGATCAATGGCGATGTCGGTGATGTGCTTCGAGGGCAGGCCGTCGCCGGTGTCGTAGGTCTTCCAGGTGCGGGCGGCAGGGTCAAAGAGGCTCAGGCCGGCGCCGGAGAAATCGCGCACGCTACCGGTGCCAATCCAGACGCGGCCGCCACAGCGGGCCGGCTCGACAGCGACGGCGGAGACGTTATTGTTGACCAGGCCGGAGGTCTCTTTGCGATAGGTGGTCCAGGTGCCGTTGGCGTATACGCTAACACCGCCATCGACCCAGCCGTTGTTCCAGGTTTCGGCCCGCAAGCCGACCCAGGCGTTGCCCTGCTCGTCAAGGGCGATGTCGCTGACGTTGTTGCTGCCCAGCCCGGGGCTGACGGCGTAAATAGGGTCACCCAGGGACACGGCCTGGGCCAGGGGTGGGTCAATGTAGATGGAACTGGCGTAGGCAGAGTAGCCAGTGCAACGGTAGACAGTGGCGTGGGAGGCGAACTTGAGATAGCTGGCCACGCAGTTCCTGAAATCGACTTTGACGATGCGGCTGTTGGCGGAGGCGGCGGCCTGCACCGTGCCGATCTGGGCGCCGACGATGCGGGTGTCGGCGTTAAAGACGGTCCAGGTGCCATCGGGGGCGAGGCGGCTCAGGCCACGGCCACGACCGAAAAGGGTAGGATGCCCGGTTCCGATCCAGGCAGTGCCATCCGCGGCGATGGCCAGGGCGCTTATCTGATTGCTGGCGGGTGCACCCGAGACGGTGGTCAGGGTGGACCAGGTTTCGCTCGTTGCGTCCAGGCGGCTCAGGCCGTGGCCGTTTTCGGTGTAGTCGGCGGTGCCGAACCAGGTCGCACTGGCCTCGGGCAGGATGGCGTGGACGTCGTTGCCGGCCAGGCCTTCGCTCGTCGTGTAGCGCACCCAGGCATCGTCGTTGGTGTCGTGGGGGGTGCCGGCATGATTGAGAACGGCGACACCCCGTCCCGGCCCCCCGGCGCTCTCGCCAATAGCGGTCCAAATGCGGCCGTCTGGA
>JBBITV010000469.1:0-3276 GCA_037440585.1 Chloroflexota bacterium | reverse complement strand
GTCTCGACCCTCACCCCAACCCTCTCCCAGAGGGAGAGGGGGTTTGTCCGGTCGCCCAGGACGATGCTTAACTGGCGCTCATGCCGCTCACTCACCTGGAGTGGGGTGAGGGCCTTGCCGCCCGAATCCGCGCGTCGATCTCTGCCACCTTGGCCTGTTCCCGCAGCCACCACTCCGGGTCCTTCTGTGCGTCCAGCTCCTCGACCGTCTTGCCCTGCTGTTCAACCCACGTGAAATATTTCAGATTGTGCCATTGGGCGCGGGTATCCCGTGTACCTTCTTTAATCCAGTCGGTTTTCTGGTGGTGGAAGACGGCGGCCAGGATGGCAGCGGCCCGGGCCTCGTCCATTGGGCCGTGCGTGCGGGCCATCTCGGCCATGACCGAATGGTAGCGGTCGATGGCGTCGGTGCAAATGGTTACGATTACGTCGTTCTGTCCGAAGCCATAGTATTTGGCCGTCTTGATAGCGCCCAGGACATTGCATACGCCGGAGATGCCGAAGATGGTCGCCAGCTTGCGGGCCGACGCCTCGGGCACGCCAGCGTGGTCGATCAGCCACCGGGACCCAGCCTGGTCGGTCAGCAGGCGCAAGCCGTGCTTGCACTCCATGTCGTCCAGGCACATGATGGCATCCATGTTCCAGACGTTGTGGATCCAGGTGACGTGCTTGTCGCCGATGCCCTGGATGTCGTGGGCGCCGTAGCCGTTGTTGAACAGCGTTGGGCACTGGATTGGCTCCAGGCCGACGATTTTGAGATCAGGCCATTGCTGCTTGAGCCGGTCACCCGCCGCAATTGTGCCGGCCGAGCCCATCGCCGAGCAGTACGCCGCGATCTTGCCCGTGCCGATGCCCTGTTGGGCCAGCTCTGCTGCCAGCTCGACAATGGTGTTGCCGGTGACAGCGTAGTGAAAACGGTAGTTGCCCATTTCATCGAACTGATTGAGAACGCGGACGTTTGGATCGCGCCGCAGTTCCCAGGTCTTGTCATAAATCTCCTTGACGTTGCTCTCGACGCCGGGCGTCTTGATGACCTGAGCCCCATAGCTCTCGATGCGCTCGAAGCGCTCCCGGCTCATCCCCTCCGGCAACACCACCACGCTCTTGAACCCCATGCGGCAGCCGACCCACGCCCCACCGATGCCGTAGTTACCCGTGGATGGCCAGACCAGGGTATGCACCGACGGGTCGACCTCGCCAAAGAGCTCTTTCTCAATGAGCACCGAATACGCCGCGCCGACCTTGTGGCTGCCCGTCGGGAAGTCCCTGGCGTACAGGACGACGATGGGTGTGTCAACGCCGGTTAGCTCGCGAGGCAAGACCTCGTAGTAAATCCGGCCGTTGGGATTTTTCCAGGTGATGTTGAACAGGTTAATGGGGTCAAGTGGATCACGCTCCCGGGCCACCAGAGCTTGCTGGCGAATAGCCAGGTCGATTTTTTCGGGGTGAAGCATTTCTTCGAAGGTAGGGCCAGTGGTGATGGTTTTCGACATCAAGTTGCTCCTCTCCCTTGAGTTCCCCTGAGTTCCCTCAGTTCCCTCTCTATCTCCCAAGTTGATCAACGACTCGTCTTACATCCGCAATCTCCGGCTCCACCCGGTACGGCTCGCCGGTGGCCCGGATAGCGCTGGTCACATCCTTCAGCCCGTTGCCCGTCACGACGACCACATTACGCTGTTCAGGATCGAGCCGGCCCTCGCGCACCATCTTCTGCAAGCCGGCAAAGCCGGTCGCGCCGGCCGGCTCGGCGAAGACGGCGGCTTCCCGCGCCAGGACGCGCATGGCATCCAGAATCTCGTCATCCGTTACCGCGAGGTACTCGCCATCGGTTTCGCGGACGGCGCGCAAAGCCATGTGCCGGTCGCGTGGGATGCCGACGGAGATGCTATCGGCCAGCGTTTCGGGCACGATGAACTCGAAGGTCTCTCCCGGCTTTTTCCAGGCCTCGACCAGGACGGCCGAGCCGGCCGCCTGGACGCCCATGATCTTCGGCATGTGGTCGATCCAGCCGAGAGCGAGCAGGTCCTTGAGCCCTTTGTGTATACCTGAAATGATATTCCCATCACCGACAGAGACAAAAATGCGATCGGGCGCGTGCCAACCGAGCTGCTCGCAGATTTCAAATGAAACCGTTTTCTTTCCCTCCCGGGTGTATGGGTTGTAGGCCGTGCTACGGCAATACCACCCGAATTCCCTGGCGGCGGCCAGAGTCAGATCGAAGGCCTGGTCATACGTGCCCTTGACGAGCAACACCGTCGCGCCGAACATGAGCAGTTGGGCGACCTTGGCTTGGGGCGCAGTCTCCGGCACGAAGATGACCGTCGGCAAACCCACCGAAGCGGCCATGCCGGCCAGGGCTGCGGCGGCGTTACCCGAACTGGCTGTCGTGACAACCTTGGCGCCTAGCTCCAGCGCCTTGACCACGACGACGGCGCTGGCACGGTCCTTGAAGGACGCGGTTGGGTTGCGCCCGTCGTCCTTGAGGTACAGGTGGCGCAGCCCGAGGGCGTCGCCCAGCTGGTGGGCGTGGTAGAGGGGCGTCCCGCCGGCATCCCAGAGCGGGCTGGAGAGGCCGTAAGGTGAGGCAAAACCGGGCTGGTCGCCCAGCGGCTGTTCCAGTGGCAGCAACTCGGCGTAGCGCCACAGCGAGGGGACCGGCCGGTGCGCCAGCCGGTTCCGGTCCAGCCGCCGCCCAATCGCCGCGTAGTCATAGACGACGTCCAGAATGCCTTCATCGCCATGCTTCGGGCAGACGTAGGTGACTTCGTCAGGGTTGTATTCGGCGCCGCAGAGGGCGCATTTGAGAGCAAGGATGTCAGACACTCGCTATTCTCCCATTTCATTTGCTAACTCGTCCAGAAGACAACTCTAGCTCGACAATGTTAAATTCACCCAAACGTCATTGCGAGGCGCGCAGTTTGCGGTTGCGAGGAACGAAGCAAAGCAATCCCCGCCTCCGTGGAGGAGATTGCTTCGCTCCGCTCGCAATGACGAATGTAACAATGCCAAGCTACCCCTACATCATAATTTCAGGCAACTCAAATCAGGGCCTTCCCAAAGTCCGCTCCACTGTCATTGCGAGCGCAGCGACGCAATCTCCGGGCCGCGCTGGGGATTGCCTCCCTGTCTGTCCGACAGCCTGTCCTGCCGTCAGGCCAGGGGACAGGCGTCACAAAAAGCGCTCCTACTCAGAAACTTGCCTGTCATTGCGAGCCCCGTAGGGGCGAAGCAATCTCCCGGTCTCGGCCGGGGGATTGCGCCTCGGGCGAGCCTCGGC
>JBBITV010000468.1:0-3298 GCA_037440585.1 Chloroflexota bacterium | reverse complement strand
AGGCACCCGCCTGCAGCGCCTCATCGAAAGTCGTATTCTGAGATTTGACGGGCATGTCAGCGCTAATCTGGCGATTGACACGACGCTCGATTTCTGCCAATTCAATCAGCGAAACCGCTGAGAGGTGCTGGAAATCAAAACGCAGCCGGTCGGGCGCGACAAGTGAGCCATTCTGGAGCGCGTGCGGACCAAGCACTTCATGCAACGCCTTGTGGAGCAGATGGGTCGCCGTGTGGTTGCGCATGATATCCCAGCGGCGCTCGGCCTCCACTTCGGCACGCACCTGCTGCCCACGGGCGACATAGCCGACTGTGACGCGGCCGTAATGCACGATCAGCCCAGGCACTGGTGACTGAGTGTCCTCGACGCGAAGCGTGCCGGTTGGACTCATGAGTTGACCAGTATCGCCTACCTGGCCGCCCGCCTCAGCGTAAAACGGTGTCTGATCCAGGACGATCTCGACCTCATCACCTTCGCCAGCACGATCTAGAAGCTGCCCACTGCCAACCATCGCCTGAATCGCCCCATCTGCAACCAGGGTCTCGTACCCAAGAAACCGCGTAGGTGGCAAGCCAAAGTGACGGTATCGCTCAGCCACCTCCTCCACCCCGAAGCGCATCGCCGCCCGAGCCCGAGCACGCTGCTCGGCCATCGCTGATTCAAAGCCCTTCCGGTCGATGGTGAGTCCATGTTCTTCAGCAATCACGCGCGTCAGGTCGGGCGGAAAGCCAAGGGTATCGTAGAGGCGGAAGACTTCGCTCCCTGGGATGACTTTGACGCCGTGCGAGTTGAGATCGGCAATCAGCGTATCCAACAAGGCGACGCCGGTATCGAGGGTACGCTGGAAACGGTCTTCTTCAGCGCGGATCGCCTGCAAGACAAAATCTGCACGATCAACTATTTCCCGATAGTGTCCCCCCATGACGTCAATGACAGCCCGGGCGATGTCACCCAGGAATGGCTTGCTGAAACCAGCGAGCTTGCCGAAGCGCATCGCCCGACGCATGATCAACCGGAGAACGTAACTGCGCCCCTCGTTCCCCGGCAGCACGCCGTCGGCGATAAGAAACGTCATGGCCCGTCCGTGATCGGCAATCACACGGTAGGCCACCTGATGTTGTTCCATCTCTGCCGCACTGTGCCCCAAAAGCTCGCGCGTACGGGCCATGATTGGCGTAAAGAGATCGGTCTCATAGTTACTGTAGACGCCTTGCTTAACTGCGACAATGCGCTCCAGGCCCATTCCCGTGTCAACTCCAGGTCGGGGCAGAGGTATTCGGCGGCCGTCCGACGACTGGTCAAACTGCATGAATACCAGATTCCACAACTCGAGCCACCGCTCGCAGCCGTTATCCAGGGCAACGCTGCACCTGGGATCGCCGCAGGTGCAGAATTCGGGGCCAAAATCGTAATGGATCTCGGAGGTGGGACCACATGGCCCGGTATCACCCATCATCCAGAAGTTGGTCTTTTCACCCATGCGGTGAATACGCTCAGCCGGAACCCCGATCACATCGCGCCAGTAGCCAAACGCTTCGTCGTCATCCTTGAAAATGGTGAACTGGAACCGGTCCGGGTCGAGACCCATTACCTGGGTAAAGAACTCCCAGGCGTATTCAATCGCCTCGCGCTTGAAGTACGCGCCCTCGCCAAATGAGAAATTACCCAGCATCTCGAAGAACGTATGATGCCGTGGCGAAGGGCCCACCGTCTCAAGGTCGTTATGTTTTCCAGACACGCGCATGCACTTTTGGGCCGTCGTTGCCCGGGTATAGCTGCGCTTTTCGAGGCCCAGAAAGGCGTCCTTGAACTGGACCATCCCGGCATTTGTAAACAGCAACGTGGGATCGTCGGGCACCAACGGTGAACTGGAGACCACCGCATGGCCTTTGCTCCTGAAATAGTCCAAAAACGCTCGCCGGATCTCGGCACTTGTCATCATCGTTCATTCCTCCCTTGGTCTGTTTTCCGCAGTCGCTCACGGCGGGTTCATAACCCGCCGCAACGCCGCCGAGTTACGGACCCGGCGGGAGCAGGGTGCCGAAAGCAGGCCTAGCGGACCTGAGCGGCCCAATTCTAGTCTAGATACACGTTGTAGTCAATAACGTTACAGGACAACAAAAAGCTCGTCCGAAAAGGACGAGCTTGACACCCGTGGTACCACCTTTATTGGAAGCGCGCGCTTCCCACTCTAAGCCCGGCTAACGGCAGGCGACCGGCAGAGGTTCAGTCCCTCGCATCTCCGGGGTGGCTTCCGCGGGTCATGGACGCCAGGTTTCCACCCGTCCCTGGCTCTCTGGGATCTGTGCCACGCGTACTCTTCCCCATCACAGACGGTACATTTTGAATTATGCCAATTATAGCACCGCCTGCGAGTCATGTCAACTTTCCGCGAAACGTCGATTCATGATATAATTCACTCATCGAGCACAAAGGGGAGGCAATCATGGCACTGCCAATTGACGAACAGATGGCGATCCTCATGCGGGGCGTCGAATACGGAGACGACCAGATCAGGCAAACTATGGAAGCAGAATTGCGCCAGCGACTCGAGGAAGGCAGACCGCTGCGCGTCTACCTGGGCGTCGACCCACGGACGACGGATCTGCACCTGGGGCATACGGTCCCGATGCGCAAGCTGCGCCAGTTTCAGGAACTGGGCCACGACACGACCTTCCTGATCGGCAGCTTCACCAGCCTGATCGGCGATCCAAGCGACAAGGACCGGACGCGGCCGCAGCTTACGCCAGAAGAAGTCTTTGAAAACGCCCAGACCTACGCCGAGCAGGCGTTCAAAATCCTTGATTCCCAGCAGACCCGGATTCGCTACAATTCTGAGTGGCTGGCAGCCCTCTCCTTTGCAGACGTGATCAAGCTGGCATCTAACTTCACTGTACAACAGTTCCTGGCCCGTGAGAACTTTGCCAAACGCCTGGAGAGGAACGAGCCCATCTTCCTCCACGAAACGTTCTATGCTCTCATGCAGGGCTACGATGCCGTCGCCCAGGAAGCCGACGTCCAAATCGGCGGAACGGATCAACTCTTCAACATCATTGTTGCGGGCCGGAAGCTGCAGCAGGCCTTTGGACAGCGCCCGCAAATTGGCATCATCCTGCCGATCCTGGTCGGCACCGATGGCCACGTGAAAATGTCGAAGAGCCTCGGCAATCATATCGCCATTAACCTGCCGCCAGAGGACATGTACGGCAAAATCATGAGCATCCCCGATCACGCCATGTGGAACTACTACGACCTGGTCACGCGCCTGACACCGGACGCAATCGCCAGCATCCGGAAA
>JBBITV010000467.1:675-3307 GCA_037440585.1 Chloroflexota bacterium | reverse complement strand
GCTTCTAGCCTGGCGTCCGGCCGGCTAAAGCCTCGACTCCGAATGGAAAGTTAGCGCCATTGGGCTAAAGCCTCGACTCCACGGCGTTAATTGAACTGTATTGCACTTCAACCAGATTTGCCAAGGAGGTACTCAAGATGACCCAACGCATCACCATGAAAGTCAATGGTCGAATGGTCGAGAAGGAGGTCGAGCCACGTCTGCTGCTGGTCCACTTCTTGCGCGACGGACTCGGCCTGACCGGCACGAACATCGGCTGCGACACCAGCCAGTGTGGCGCGTGCACGGTCATCCTGGATGGCGTAGCGGTCAAGTCGTGTACCGTGTTCGCCGTCCAGGCGGATGGTGGGGATGTCATGACCATCGAGGGACTGGCGAAGAATGGCCAGTTGCATCCGCTGCAGCAAGCCTTTTGGGACAACCATGGCCTGCAGTGTGGCTACTGCACACCAGGGATGATCATGACGGCGTTGGATTTGCTGAAGCGAAATCCCCATCCCACCGAGGCCGAAATCCGTCGTGGCATCGAAGGGAACTACTGTCGCTGCACCGGCTATCATAACATCGTCAAAGCCATTCAAGCAGCGGCGGCGCAGATGGGATAGCAGATAGCCGATAGCCGATAGCAGATGGCGGATAACGGATAGTCCATCAGCCATCAGCTATCAGCCATCAGCCAGTCGCTATCGGCCAAAGGAGGAAACAATGACAACGCGAGTGATAGGCTCAACAATCAAGCGCCGCGAAGACCCCCGGCTCATCACGGGCACGGGCAGGTTCACCGACGACATCACGCTCCCCGGCATGGCCTACATGGCAATTCTCCGCAGCCCCCACGCCCACGCTCGCATCAAGAAGATTGATACGAGCAAGGCCAAAGCCCATCCGGGCGTGCTGGCAGTCTTCACGGGCGAAGATCTGAAAAGGGGCGGCGTCAATCCGATCCCGGTTGGCTGGCTCCTGCCAGACATCAAGATCGGGCCACATCATCCGTTGGCAGTGGACACGGTGCGTTACGCCGGTGACGGCGTGGCGGCTGTCGTGGCTACCGACCGGTTCGCGGCACGTGACGCCCTCGACCTGATTGAGGTTGATTACGAGCCGCTGCCCGTGGTAGTGGACGGTGAGAAGACCACCCAGCCCGGCGCGCCACAGTTGCACGCCGAAGCCCCGAACAACATCGCCTATTACTGGAAGATCGCTGGCGGCGATGTGGACAAGGCACTGGGTGAGGCCGACGGCGTCGTCAAGCAGCGGCTCATCAACCAGCGGCTGATTCCTAACGCCATTGAGCCGCGCGCCGCCGTCGCCCACTATCAACCGGCGACGGGTGACCTGACCCTGTACAACACCAACCAGAACCCGCATATCATCCGCCTGCTCCTGTCGATCGTGCTGGGACAGCCGGAGCATAAACTCCGCGTGGTCTCACCGGACGTGGGCGGCGGGTTCGGCAGCAAAATCTACCTGTACGCAGATGAGATCATCGCCTGCTTCGCTTCCAGGCAACTCGGCCGGCCGGTCAAGTGGACCGAGGAGCGCACGGAGAACTACAAGGCGACGATCCATGGCCGCGATCACATCTCTGACATCGAGGTGGGTTACAAGCAGGACGGGATGATCACCGCGCTCAAGGTCAAGACGTGGGCCAACCAGGGCGCTTACCTCTCGGTGTTCGCGCCTCTCATCCCGACGTTCCTGTACGGCCCGATGCTTCAAGGCGTCTATCAACTCCCGAACGTTTCCTGCGAGGTCTGGGGCACCTATACCAATACCACGCCGGTTGACGCCTATCGTGGCGCGGGGCGGCCGGAGGCGACCTACCTGGTCGAGCGCGCCGTAGACCTGGTGGCTCACGAACTCAACATAGATCCGGCTGACGTACGGCACAAGAATCTAATTCCACCGTTCAAGGAGAACTTCCAGACCTGCATGGCCTACGTGTACGATAGCGGTGATTACCCGGCTGCATTTGAAAAAGCCTTGCAGATGGCGGACTATGCCAACTTGCGCAAGGAGCAAGAGGCCAGGCGCAAACAGGGCAAGTATATGGGCATCGGTCTGTCCAGCTACGTCGAGATCACCGGCGCGGCCCCCGCGCAGGTAGCCGCGTCGCTGGGCGCGGGCGTGGCGCTGGTCGAAAGCGCTTTGGTGCGCGTCCACCCGTTGGGCAAGGTGCAAGTGTTCACAGGCTCCCATACCCACGGCCAGGGGCACGAGACGACGTTCGCCCAGATCGTCGCCGACCAGCTCGGCGTGGCGGTGGAAGATGTCGAGGTCATACACGGCGACACGGATCGGACGCCGTGGGGCGCGGGCACGTATGGCAGCCGCAGCCAGCCGGTGGGAGGTGCCGCGGCATACGTCGCCACACAGCGCGTCATCGAGAAGGGCAAAAAGTTCGCCGCGCACCTGCTTGAAGCGGCTGAGGCCGACGTGGTGTTCGAGGGGGGCAACTATTTCGTCAAAGGCGCGCCGTCGAAGACGGTGCAATTCGGCGAGGTGGCGCTCCAGGCGTATACGGCGAAAAATGTGCCGGCAGACGTCGAACTCGGCCTGGAAGCCTCAGCGTTCTTCAATCCGTCCAACTTCACGTTCCCCTTCGGAGCCCATGTCGCCGTGGTGGAGGTGG
>JBBITV010000467.1:0-665 GCA_037440585.1 Chloroflexota bacterium | reverse complement strand
GTTCCACTATGGCACACACATCGCACTAGTCGAAGTGGACCCGGACACCGGCAAGGTTGATCTCACGCGCTATGTATGCGTGGACGATGTTGGCAAGATGATCAACCCCATGATCGTGGAGGGACAGGTACACGGCGGCATCGCCCAGGGTGTGGCGCAGGCGTTGTGGGAAGGTGCGGTCTATGACGAGAACGGACAACTCCTGACCGGCTCGATGATGGACTATGCACTGCCAGTCGCATCCTCCCTGCCCTCGTTCGAGACGGGGCACATCGAGACGCCTTCGCCGGTGAACCCTCTGGGCGCGAAAGGTGCTGGCGAGACCGGGACGATTGCCTCAACCCCCGCCGTCGCCAATGCGGTCATGGACGCGCTCAAGCCGTTCGGCGTTAAACACATTGACATGCCGCTGACGCCCGAGAAGGTCTGGCGGGCGATTCACAAGAAGTAGTCAGCAGTCAGTTGTCAGATACTGACTGGTGATTGAAGGAGATAGTCGCGATGATTCCAGAGAGCTTTGAGTATTACCGAGCGAACAGCGTGCAAGAAGCGGTGGCGTTGCTGCAACAGCACAGCGATGCTAAGCTGCTGGCCGGAGGCCACAGCCTGATTCCCCTGATGAAGCTGCGCCTGGCGAATCCGAAGGTATTGGTAGACATTGGCCG
>JBBITV010000466.1:0-3321 GCA_037440585.1 Chloroflexota bacterium | reverse complement strand
TCTCCGGCTTCCTGTAGTATCTGCCGCGCCTGGTCCAGAAAGTCATCCTCAACCTCCTCATGGGGAAAAAGCTCGAAAAATGAACATCGACAAGACCGCGCTGACCAAGATCACCGCCGAGGACGCGGCCCTCGTCCTCAAGGAGCTCGCCTCCACGGGCGACCCGGTCCCGCTCCGGCCGCTCGTCGAGAAGCTGGCCTTCGCCAAGACGTTGATCAACCAGGCGCCGATCCTGGTGCTGGACGAGCCGACGAACACCCTCGACGTGCCCTCCGCCCGCGAGCTGCGCGCCATCGTCCGGGACCTGAACCGCCAGGGCCATACCGTCGTCTACACCACCCACGTCATGGCCGAGGCCGAAGAGCTGTGCGACCGCGTCGCCATCATCGACCGGGGCGAAATCATCGCCTTAGGGACAGTGGACGAGCTCAAGGCGACGATCGAGCAGTCGGGCGTCATCCGCGTGGCCGGGGCGATCCCGGCGAGCGCACAGCGGGCGGTCAAGCAGCTCGAAAACGTTGGGGAAGTCGCGGTCAGCAGCAAGAACGGGTTAACCCAACTGGTGGTCGTTAGCCCGCAGCCACGCTTGCTGCTGCCCGATCTGATTCGCACTCTGTTCGACAGCGGCGCGACCATCCAGGACATCGCTCCGGCGCAGGTAACGTTGGAAGATGTATTTGTGGCCAAAACGGGGCGGACGCTGGCGCAGGATACACGTGTGAGGTAGTAAGAGTTCCCTGTGAGAAGAACATGTCCTTGACTCACTTCTCCATCCGTAGCCACCTCGACGTAGTCGTCCAGATTGCTCTGTCCAGCATTCGGGTGCAGTCGCGCTACCGGGGCTGGCTCCTGCTGGACATTGTAATGCCGATGTTTATCGCGGCAATTCCTATTCTCCTGGGCCAGGCCATCGCCGGCCCGAGCGCCGCCGCCAATTTCCAGGCCCATACGGGCACAACGAACTACGTCGCCTACCTGCTGATCGGCTCCAACGTGTTCATGATCGTCGCCAGTGCATTGTGGCACCTGGGCTTCTGGTTGCGGCGCGAGCAGCAGACCGGCACCCTGGAGGCACTTTACCTGGTGCCCACCAGCCGGATGTGGATTCTGGTCGGCCAGTCGGCGGCGACGATGGGCCGCTCAATCTTAAACTTCGTGGTTGCCTTTTCGCTGGGCTGCCTGGTGTTCCGCGTCAACCCGCTGCAGGGTGACATCCTCCTGGCGCTGGCGTTTCTCGCCGTCGGGATCATCCCGCTTTACGGCGTGAGCCTGCTCTACGGTGCCCTGGTGCTCAAGCTCAAAGAAGCCAACTCCCTGATCAACCTGGCCCAGTGGGTTGTCTCGTTTATGACTGGCATCTACTTCCCGGTGACGGTGTTCCCGCCTTTGCTGCGCGCTGTCGCCTTGCTCTTCCCGCCGACGTGGATGACCAACGGCACTCGCGCCGCCTTGCTTGGCGTCGGCTGGTTCTTCCAGACCTGGTACAGAGACCTGGCGGTGCTGGCGACTTTCGCGGTGATCGCACCTTTGCTGGGCTATGGGGTGTTTCTGGGCACAGAGCGCGGCATGATGCGCAACGAAGGAGTGGGGCAATTCTAGCCATTGCCCTTGAGCCATGCCCTTGAGTGCAACGAAGGGGGAGCGGAGGAATGGAAACCTTCATCTCGATGGTCCGTAAGCAACTGCTGGTCATGGTGCGTTATCCCGTCGAATTCGTCAGCAGCTTTGCTATGGTGTTCCTGATCATCATGATGTTCACCCTGGCGACCCTGATGTTTAGCGCACCGGGTAGTGCGGGCAATGGACCGGGACTGTCCGGCGGAATCATGATGTACGGATTTATTCTTTTCATGTTCCTGAGCGATACCCTGTGGACCATCGGGTTGAACGTCCGCTGGGAGCAATACGAGGGAACCCTGGAAGCCCTGTATCTCACCCCGGCCAGCAAATTTGCGGTGCTCGTGTCGCGCGTCGTGCTGTCGCTGGTCTGGACTGGCCTCAACATGCTGGCCGGCGTCGCATTCGTGCAGTTCGTCCTGGGCCGGCTGCCGTTTCACAACCCTGGCCTGGCGGCATATCTGCTGGTGATGGCCCTGTCCGGCACGTTCGGCTTCGGGTTCGCCTTCGCCGGGTACACGCTGCTGGTCAAAGAGACCGCGCGCATGACGGTCAACTTCTTGCAGTTCGGCTTTATGATCCTGTGCGCGATGTTTTTCCCCTTCAGCGCGCTTCCGTCGCCGGTCCGCATGATTTCAGCCATGATCCCCCTCAGCTACGCGGTCGACGCCTTCCGGTCGACACTGATGGGCTTCCCGCCCGGCTTCCCGGAGCTCGCCCCGTTGGAAGCAGAGATCATCATCGTATCCGGGTGGGGGCTGTTAATGCCGATCTTCGGATATTGGAGCTACAAGTGGGCCGAACGCCGGGTGCGCACCACCGGTGGCCTGGCCGAGTTCTGAGTGTCACCCTGAGCAAAGCGAGGGTCTCTCCGTCGCATGACGAAATGCTTCGCTCCGCGCTGCATGACGGTAATCAAAACAAGGAGGCAATTTCATGGTAGAAAACTTCCCAACCACCCAGCCGACGTCTGATGAACGGACACTGGCGGCACTGGCCCACGGCAGTATTCTGCTGGGCGTTCTCACGAGCGGCATTGGCGGGATCGTGGCGGCGTTGGTAATCTGGTTAGTGCAACGCGACAGATCGCGCTATGTCGCCTTTCAGGCACTCCAGGCAACGATCTACCAGTTAGTAGGCACCGTCGTCTTCGGCGCTCTGGTCTTGTGCTGGGCACTGACGATCCCGGTCTCCCTCATCCCTGCCATGGCCAACCCGGCCGCCTACCGCAACGCGCCCCCGCCGACGATGTGGATTGCCCTGGCCCTGGGCTGCATCCCCCTTTTCATTGGTGCGGTCTGGACTATGTACGGTTTGTGGGGCGCTATACGGACGTGGGCCGGGGCTGATTTCCGGTATCCGATCATAGGGCGACTCACGAATGTCTAACTGCAAAACGATTTAGCCAGGGTCGGAGTCGAGGCTTGCGCCGGAGATGGACTGGCTAAAGCCTCGACAGTTCTGCTATAATTAGGCCACAATAGACTTGTGGAGGATTGAATGTGGCGGACCATGTTCCATTGATTTTGATCACTAACGACGACGGCATCGCCTCACCCGGCCTGCGCGCCGCCGTTCGCGCCGTACACGACCTGGGCGATCTGCTCATCGTCGCCCCACTCCGGCAGCAATCAGGCGCCGGGCGCAGCTTTCTGCTGGTGGGAGACCGGTCCGTTCACGAGCAGACGATCCTGGTCGACGGAC
>JBBITV010000465.1:0-3323 GCA_037440585.1 Chloroflexota bacterium | reverse complement strand
CGAAATTGCCGGTGCCCACCTCACCTTCCGCGACCCGGATGCCACGCTGCAGACCACCCACTTCCCGCGCCTGGTCGTAGACGAAGCCACTGGCGATATCTGGGTGGACCGCCGTCCCATCCAGCTCTCCTCCAGGCAACGCGCCTTGTTCGCCCTGCTCTGGGCACGGCGCGGCCGGGTGTGCAGCAAAGACGAGATCGCTCGCGTCGTCTGGCCCGAATGCCAGGGCGAAATCTACGACCACCAGATCGAAAGCCTCATCAAGCGGCTGCGGGCCAAGCTGGAACCCGACCCCGCCCAGCCGAGCCTCCTGCTGACCGAGCGCGGTTGCGGCTACCGCCTGGCCAGCTAACCTGAATCCACTGGCAAAACACTGGCCGAGCGATTGCAAAACGCTGGCTTTTCGCCAGGCTCCGCCTGAGCAGGCAGGGCAAGAATCGAATATGATAGGGTCGAGGAGAAGCCTGGAAATGGCACGTGGTCTGCGCCTCGCTGGCATTACCGTTGCGA
The DNA here is from genome assembly GCA_037440585.1 of Chloroflexota bacterium. Taxonomy (GTDB): domain Bacteria; phylum Chloroflexota; class Anaerolineae; order Epilineales; family JBBITV01; genus JBBITV01. The sequence goes on along the minus strand of JBBITV010000465.1, from coordinate 2,813 downwards.
TCTTGCTCTTTGCCGTCATCACACCTGAGAGCTCTGGCATCGGTCGAGGTGAACCGTCTGTGGCCGTGATCGTCATTTCGCCTCCCCCTGAGCTGGCTCTGCCGGTCGGCCAGGCGATAGAGGTGCGCTATCGCGTCGTCGGCGCGGCGTCCGTCCTGGAGTTCTGGAGCGATGACATGCAAGTAGCCGTCGATGCAGTTCAGCCAGGACAGGAGGTCACTTACGCCTGGGCGCCGGCCGTCCCCCGTCCTCACTGCCTCACCGTGCGAGCGCTTGGGGAACGAGGTACGCTGCTGGCGACGGCAGAGCGCCGCATCCTGGGCTTGCCACGCGGCTCGCCTGTCCGGCTGCGCGTTGAAGGTGAGCAGGGTCCCTGCTCACGCCTGACACTTGAGATACAGGCCATAGAGCGGTAACCACAAAGAGGAGGAAGAAGCGATGAACCAGCTTCACCATCGCTCAAACCAGGCATCGACAAGAGACCACCGCAACACGGCGATGGCCCTGTTACTCCTGGTATCGGTTCTGGTCATGGTCTCCCCGTTAGGCGGGCTGGCCTGGCTTGGTGAAGCATCCCCAGCCCAGGGCACGCGGCTTGTCCTATCGCCGTCGTCGGCTCCGGTGGCGGTGGGGAAGACGGTTACCGTGGATGTCCGCGTTGAGGACGCGGCCAGCCTGTGGGGAGCGCGGATCTACCTGACCTTCAACCCCGCCCTTCTGGAGGTCATCGACGCTGACACCGGTACGGCGGGCGTCCAGGTCGCCCGGGGCGACTTCATCGACCCGCGCGAGGGGCGGAGCTGGGCGCTGGTCAACCAGGTGGACAATGCAGCCGGTACCATTGAGTACGCGGCTGTTTTGCTCAATAACGCCCGCAACCCCACCCCACCGGCCACCGGCAGCGGTGTCCTGGCGCGGATCACCTTCAGCGGCCGGGCTGTGGGGAGCAGCGCCGTGGCCTTCGCACCGGGGAATACGGAATTGTACGACGGGCAGGGGGCGCCCATTCAGGCCACGACCCGGGCTGGCAACATTACGGTTTCGGCGGGCGCGAGGGTGTACCTGCCGCTGGTGCTGCGGCAGCGTGCGGCGGCGAGCGCCGTCGTAGAGGGGGCGGCCGCATTCCGCGCCGCCATCCTGTCTGCTGGCGACGTGGAATCGTCTGGGGAACGGCTGCCGCGCCCGGCAATATCTCCCCAGCAATTGAACAAGCCGACGGACATCTGGACTGGATGGACAGCCTCTGCGCCGCCCAAACAAGGCGTCGTCTGGGTGGACAACGCCGTGGACGAAGATGAGTACCTGGTTGAACGACAAGACCCCGGTGGCGCTTTCCAGCAGATTGCCACAATCAGCGCCAGTCCCGGGGTAAGCGGGACGCTGGTTTACCGCGATGAAAGCATCACCTTCGGGCAGGTCTATCGTTACCAGGTGCGCGCCCATCGCCTGGCCGGCAACGCTTACTCACCCTACAGTGACATAGTGGCCTCGCCGCGACCCTACGACTCGGGACACTTTCGCATCTTCTACCGCCCTCAGGACTGTCCCATGGCCAAAGGTCAACAAGTCTGTGTGCCAGACGTGAACACCGGCGGCATCAATGACACGGCCTTGCGCGTCGGCGATGTGCTGGAGAAAAGCCGGACATCCTTCATGACCTTTAACAATGGCACGGGCTTCTACGACCCTGCTTTGGAATCCGTTGAGCCGTTCTTGCCCATTGAGCTAATTTGGGAGGATGGCGGCGGGACGTCCTGGACGTTCGGCCCTGAGGGTCTCAGCAAGTATGGTGCCATCTCGCTAGCACCCGTCTACATGGATCAAGCTTACGATCCAGACACCAATACCGGTGAGGTGGAAAGCTGGTCGATCCCGCTGCACGAGTTATTTCACCAGGTAGAATACGCCCACAGCGGCGCCCTTCTGGACCCGAGCCGTAATTGGGTCATCGAAGGCCAGGCGCGTTCTATCCAGGACAAGTTCTGCATCGGCGCCGACCCGCCCGGGCTCGATCCCTGCCCCAGTCTCGACGACGAGGACCTGAGTGTCGCCGGCTACCTGGATGAGGTCCGGTACTATCTGGATAACGCCAATCGTAACCTGACAGATAGCTCATATACGGCGGCGCTTTTCTGGACCTACGTCACCGAGCGCTATGGCACCCTACAGCAAGAGCCCCATCTGGGCGTGGACCTGCTGCTCAGGTTCTGGCAGGAAGGCACCGCCGACCCCAATCAGGACGGCATCACCACCCTTAACCGCGCCCTGACCGCGCTGGGCCACAGCGCCACGTTCGAGGATGTTTTCAAAGATTTCATCGTCGCCAATTATGCCAAAGACCTGGGCGGGCCTCACGTGCCGGACAAATACAAGTACGTTGACGAAACGCAGCCGCCCGGATCTTATGGCAGTGTGCATCTCGACGTAAACGCGGAACTGCAACCGGCGGCCCAGGTGGGTCCTGCGACTGATACCATCCTCCCCTGGGGCGCGCGCTACTACCAGGTCCGTCCCCTGGCCAATGTGCCGATCCTCAACATCGAGTTCCGGCAGGATACCGATCACCCGGTCTACTACACGCTGCTGGCGATCAAGAACGACGACATCGTCCAGGAGATCAACGGCGCGGACCGGGACTTTGTGCAAACGTTGTCCAACGACGGCTACGAACGTGTAGTGGTCATCGTCGCTGCGCTGGGCGATTACGTGAACCTGCGCTACAGCTTCAACGCCACGCAGCCGGTGCTGCACATCGTAGACCCGACGGAAGGACAGAAGGCCCAGGCTGGCGATCCAAACGCGCCAGACAAGCT
>JBBITV010000464.1:0-3332 GCA_037440585.1 Chloroflexota bacterium | reverse complement strand
GGGCGGCGTGCCACTGCGCGTGATTGTGGTGGAGACACCGGAGAAGGAAGACGAGCCGGGCAGCGGCCGATTGTACACCCTGGTAAATCCTGAGATTATCCGGGCGTCGGACGTAGTTGAAGAGGGAGAAGAGGGCTGCCTGTCCATTCCGGGTTGGATCGGGTTAATAGAGCGGCATGTCTGGGTGACCGTCAAAGGTCTGGATCGCAGCGGACGTGAGGTACGAGTCAAGGCCCAGAATTTTCTGGCACGGGTTCTCCAGCACGAGATCGATCACCTCAATGGCGTGCTATTTACAGATCGGCTCACGAGCCGCGAGAAATTGATCAAGCTGCCGGAGAAAGAAGAGGTCGAGGCCGGGGAGAGCAGGGAACTCGTCGTCGCCTAAGCCACAAGCTCGCGCGCCAGGCTAAAGACCTGGTCCAGCATGGCCTCGGTCAGCCGGCCGGTTTGGGTGTTTTGGCGGCTGGGATGGTAGGAGGCAATCAGGGTCGGCAGCGGTGGGTCGAAGTCGTAGCGGGCAGCATGGGCGAACTGGAGGCGGGGCACTTTAATCCCACCCTCACGCAATGTCTGCAAGTACCCATCGAAGGCAACGTGTCCCAGGGCGACGACGACCCGCACGTGCGTCAAAAGGTCAATCTCGCGTTGCAGGTGGCGCCGGCAGTTGGCGATTTCGTCTCGTGTGGGACGGTTGTCAGGCGGGGCGCAGCGCACGACCGCTGTCTGGTAGGCATTGAGCAGCTCCAACCCATCCTCACGGTGGCGCGAGGTAGGCTGGTTGGCAAATCCCGCCCGGTGCAGGGCGCGTATCAACCAGTCAGCAGACCCGTCGCCGGTAAACATGCGCCCGGTGCGGTTGCCACCGTGGGCCGCTGGCGCCAGGCCGACAATGAGCAGCTCAGCGGTATGGTCGCCGAAGCCCGGCACGGGCCGTCCCCAGTACTCGAAATCCCGGTAAGCTCGTTTGCGCGTCGCTGCGATAGCCTCTCGGTGGGCCACCAGCCGCGGGCACAATCGGCATTCCACAACTTCCGCGTTTAACTTCTCCCAACTATCCTTCAACTTACTCTACCAAGAGCCGCAATAATCCGCCGGTCGGTCACCGGAAAGGCGAACCCATCCAGGTCTTCCAGGCGCACCCAACGCCAGGCGGGGCAGCCGAGGGCGCGCGGCTGGCCGGAAACCAGGTGGCACTGAAAAGCGTGGAGGGTGATGCGGAAGTGAGTGTAGGCGTGCCGGACCACCGTCAGTGGCGCGATAACTTCAATCTCGACTCCCAGTTCCTCGCGGATTTCCCGCTTCAGGCAGTCTTCCAGGCTTTCTCCCGGCTCGCACTTGCCGCCGGGGAACTCCCACAATCCTCCCAGCAGCCTGTCCGGCGGGCGCTGGGCGATGAGAAAGCGGTCTTGTTGCCAGATGACACCTGCTGTAACGTCGTAGTGGGGTATCGCCCGGCGCGGCGCGGGAGCCGGGATCTGGTCCTGGAGTCCGAGCCGTTGCGCCTGGCACAGGTCTGACAGGGGACACTCGGAGCAGCGCGGATGGTGGGGGGTGCAGATGGTGGCCCCCAGGTCCATGAAGGCCTCGTTGAACCGGCCAGCCCGGCCGGGCGGCAGCAGTTTGGCGGCAAGGTCCCACAAATAGGCCGCCGTCGCCGGCTGGCGCGGGTTCTCCTGCACGGCGAATAACCGGCAGAGGACGCGGCGCACGTTGCCGTCCAGCACCGGCGCATCCTGCCCGAAAGCGATGCTCAGGATGGCGCCAACGGTGTAGCGGCCGATGCCGGGTAGGCGCAGCAGCGCCTCCCGGTCCGCCGGCACTTCTCCACCATATTTGTCTACAACCTCCCGTGCGGCGGCGTGCAGGTTGCGAGCACGGGCGTAGTAACCCAGGCCTGCCCAGACCTCAAGCACGTCGTCCAGCGGCGCGGCGGCCAGGTCGGGCAGGGTTGGAAAGCGCGCCAGGAAGCGTTCGTAGTAGGGGATCACGGTGGCGACCTGGGTCTGCTGGAGCATGATCTCCGAGACCCAGACAGGGTAGGGGTCCCTCGTTCGGCGCCAGGGTAAGTCGCGGAGGTGAGAGGCAGCCCAGTCCAGGAAGTGCTGGGCAATTTCTGGCTTCGGATCGACCGTCATTCTTGGCCAGCACCGGGGATGTAAGGGATCAAACCTTTGCGGTATGCCTCCTCCTGGATGTAACGCGGCGCATAGCGCGCGTCGATAAGCAGGCCGTTGACGGAAATCATCCAGGCCATCGGATTCGTGTCAATCTTACTGGGCAAGGTCCAGTTCGGATCAAAGACACCGATGTTCAGGATATCCTTGACCTGTTTGGACTTGTTGCCCACGGTGCTTTTGCTGAGGCCAAAGACAGCCGCCAGGTCATCGGCGCGCATGTGCGGGATTTGGCTCTTGTCGAACAAGAAGTTGACGCTGCCAACGGTGTGGACGATGGCCGCCGCCCAGGTCCTGGCGTTCCCACTGAGTAAGGGTGAGGGCCGTTTGCGGGCCAGGGTAGCAGTCATCTGACGACACACCTGGGCGTATTCAGCGTTGAGATGTTCGGCACAAAACGCATCGGTCTGGGCCACGATTTCGTCGTAGCGCGCTTTCATAGCGTCGGGCACAGTTTCGCTTTTGGATTTTTTGGGCATAGCGCGGTTTCTCCTCGAGGGTTATTTTCTGGGCAGAGCTACTACCAACTCGTTTGCCTCCACGACGATGGCGCCATCCTCAGCCGCCACCGTTTCCTGGACTACGGTCAAACGATACTATAAATTGTCGCAATGTGCAAATACACATGCTTTAGGGTCTTGTTCGGAAAACGCAGTACAGCAAAAGTCACTCATTGCAGGTCACCCGGTTCGAGTACGCCAGGGCGTTCAGGCCCTGGTGCTGACCTACCAGCCACGGTGACTAGACGCCAGGACTATGGCCTCGAACGCCATAGCCTGACCGACGAGACCGACGCCAAACGCGCCATCCTGGGGTTAGAGCGAGCATCCTGAGCGTCGGCCACCTCTCAAGGGGACCTGCGGGTCCCCTTTTTTCGTCCCTGGCGGCTGTGCATTTATTCCGGCCATGCCCTGCTCAAAGGGCCTGGCCCATGACAGCTCAGGAGCACACTCAGGACGCTAATGCCTGATCTGGGTTGTTAAAGAACCGGGCGTCGCTTCACCTTGCCTCAGCGTAACCGACCTTGGGGTCGGTTACGCTGAAACGTAGCCAAACCGTAACCGACACGTAACCGACCTAAGTCTGTCCAACCCTCCCTCTGTTATTAGGCGATGACATCAGCTTCAAGCGTCACGATGTCAGCCTCATCGGCCT
>JBBITV010000463.1:0-3359 GCA_037440585.1 Chloroflexota bacterium | reverse complement strand
AAGACGACTATCATTGCCACGGGCGGCATGGGCCGCCTGCACGTCCAGGGTTTCCCCTGCACGAACCACTACGGCGCTACCGCCGATGGCCTGGTGATCGGTTATCGTGCCGGGGCGCCGATGATCTTCATGGACGCGATCCAGTACCACCCGACGGGCGTTGCGTATCCCGAGCAGATCGTCGGGTTGCTGGTCACCGAGAAGGTGCGTGGCTTGGGAGCGCAACTGGTCAACATCGAGGGCCGCCAGTTTGTGTATCCTCTGGAGACGCGCGATGCAGTCTCAGCAGCCATTATCCGCGAGTGTACCGACCGGGGCAGAGGGGTGATCACCCCGACAGGTATGGCCGGGGTCTGGCTGGACTCGCCGATGATTGAGATCCTGCGTGGACCGGGGACCATCCAGAAGGCGTTGCCGGCCATGTACCGCCAGTACATGCGCTTCGGCATCGACATGACCCGGCAGCCGATCCTGATCTATCCCACCCAACACTACCAGAACGGCGGCTTGCTGATCAACGAGCGGGCAGAGACGGCAATTCCAAATCTGTACGTGGCCGGCGAGGCGGCGGGTGGCATCCACGGTCGCAACCGGCTGATGGGCAACTCCTTGCTGGACATCCTGGTCTTTGGCCGCCGCGCAGGGCGCAATGCGGCCCTGAGGGCCAGGGAGGTCAAGCTAGGCCGGTTCACGTTGGACCACCTGCGGCGATATCATTGCGAGCTGGATGTGGCTGCAGTAGCCGATCATCGCGTGTCGCCCATGTTACTGCCAGACTATACTCAGCCGGCCACCCGGCTGCGACGCCTCGGCGGACTCGCAGCCGTTCAACTAAAGGAGGCAATTCCGGCATGAAGATCGCAGTGATCGGCGCCGGTCACGTCGGGTCAACGGCGGCCCTGATGATGGCCCAGAAAGACCTGGGCAATATCGTTCTGGTCGATGTGGTGCCTGGCATGCCGGTCGGCAAGGGGCTAGACATCTCCCAGGCTGGCCCGATGCTCGGCTACTGCTGTGGTGTGCGCGGCACTAACGACTACCGCGACATCCTCGATGCCGAGGTGGTCGTGATCGCGGCGGGAGTAACGCGCCGGCCGGGCATGCGCCGGATGGACTTGCTAGAGACGAATGCCCGGATCGTCGCCGCCGCTGTGGATAACATTGTCCACTACGCGCCACATTCGATCATCATCATGGTGTCCACCCCACTCGATGTACTGTCGTATGTCGCCATGAAACTGAGCGGCTTCGGCAGCCAGCGTGTCCTGGGCATGGCCGGCGTGCTAGATTCGGCGCGATTCCGCTATTTTATCGCGGAGCGGACGGGTGTGGCTGTCGAAGACGTCCAGGCGATGGTCATCGGCGGCCACGGCGACGCAATGGTGCCCCTGGCCCGCTATGCCACGGTCTCCGGCATCCCGCTTACTCAGCTTCTGGATGAGAACAGCATCGAGGAGATTGTCAACCGCGTGCGCCAGGCGGGTAGCGAGATCGTGAATCTGTTGCATGATGGCAATGCATACTATGGTCCAGCCGCAGCCGTGACCCGCATGGTCGAGGCGATAGCCCGTGATAAGCGGCAAGTTCGGCCGTGCTCGGTCCACCTCCATGGCGAGTACGGGCTGCAGGACGTATTTGTTGGGGTGCCGGTGATCCTCAGCAAGAACGGCGTGGAGCGGGTGATCGAAATCAAGCTCAGCGCTGTGGAGAAGGCCAGCCTGGAGCGCAGCGCGGCTGAAGTGCGCGAAGGGATCGAGGCCTGGCAACGGCTTATGCTACCTGACCTGGAGCACATCGAGGCTGGCGACTAGAGCGGAATGACCAAACCTCAGGAAGAAAATGAAAGCCGATTCCCCAAATTGCGACCCGTCGATGTGCGCCCGATTGTCTACGGCGGGCGTCCCTCGCTCCTGCTGCGCGATCCGCTGCAACTAACCGACCAGGTTGTCGTTGTGCCACAGCACTGGGGACCACTGCTAATGCTGTGCGACGGGACACGGGATAGCACTGCCCTGCGCGCGGCCCTCGTTATCCAGTTTGGAGAATACGTCGGACTTGAGGCTGTAGAGCGACTCCTGGCCGCCCTCGACGAGGCGTTGCTCCTGGACAACAACCATTTTGTTGAGGCACGAGAACGCGTGCTGACTGCATACCGCCAGGCGCCCTTCCGCCCACCGCTCCTGGCGGGGCAATCCTACCCGGCCAACCCCAGGGAACTGGCGCGCCTGCTGCAAGATTACCTCGACGCGGTGGATAGCGTACGTTCCGACCACTCTAGCGGTCGCGGTCTGGTCAGTCCGCATATTGACTACGCGCGGGGCGGCCCGGTGTACGCCCACGTTTGGAAGTGTGGGTCAGAGATGGTCAAAGCTGCCGATCTGGTGGTGCTGCTGGGAACCGATCATCATGGGAACGACGGCCTGACATTGACGCGCCAGCATTACGCCACACCCTTCGGGGTCTTGCCAACGGCGCAGGACGTAGTGGAGGCGTTGGCCGAGGTCATAGGTGTGGAAACAGCTTTCGCGGGCGAGTTGCGCCATCGCAGCGAACATTCCCTCGAGATGGCGGCCGTCTGGTTGCACTACATCCGCGCCGGGCAGCCTTGCGAGCTCGTGCCGATCCTGTGTGGCTCATTCGGCCGCTTTATCGAAGACGTGGCTGGCCCAGAGGACGATCCGGTGCTGAATGCCGTGCTGGACACGCTCAGGCAGGCGACGGCCGGGCGCCGGGTGGTGGTTGTGGCCGCCGGTGACCTGTCGCACGCTGGCCCAGCGTTCGGCGGCCGGGCGCAGGGTGTCGTCGAGCGCGGCCAAGTGCGGGCGGCCGACGATGAGCTCATCCAACTTATGTGCGCAGGCGATGCCGCAGGATTCTTTGGGGCGATCAAGCGCGTGGGCGACCGACATAATGTATGCGGGCTACCGCCGATCTACCTGGCGTTGCGCTTGCTAAGCCCGGTCGAAGGAGAGGCTGTAGCCTATGACCGATGTCCGGCGGATGCAGTGGGAGCTTCGCTGGTATCGGTGTGTGGTATTGTCTTCAAGTGATTTCATTACTCCACTCCAGTTTGACATCTTCCATGCTCCTGTGGTATTATTGCTGCTGTAATCCTACGAAAGGAGACGCACCCGAGGAATGCACATGGTTTACGCCACCGGCATCTTCCGCGTTCGAACCGCGGATGGTTCTGCGGCTGCTTTGCCTTTTCGGAGTGCGCCTATCTCCAGTTAACATAAGCTGTCCTTAGGATTGCTGGCCGTGGGTGCGCTCCGCCCCACGGCCTTTTTGTTTCCAATCCCATTCGTATAAAATACCCTCAGGTGGGTAGAGGCGGGCTTGCCCAGGCGAGCAGACCC
>JBBITV010000462.1:0-3357 GCA_037440585.1 Chloroflexota bacterium | reverse complement strand
AAAAAAAAAATGGCGTCGGTGCTGCTGACCGTCGCGTCGATGCCCAGCTTTTTGAAAATGGCCTCGTTCTTGGGATTGTTGATCCGGGCAATGGTGCGCGGGACGTTAAACTTGCGCTTAGCCACCTGGCACACAACCAGATTATCCTCGTCGCCACCGGTGACCGCCACCACCGCATCCGCCTGGGCCATGCCGGCTTCTTCCATGATCGCCGCCTGAGCCCCATCGCCCTGCAGCACAATACTACCCAATTCGGCGCTGATCGCCGCGCATTTCTTGGGATCTTTCTCGATGAGCAAGACCTCGTGGCCTTCGAAGACGAGGGTCTTCACAAGGTAGTATCCGACCTTGCCACCGCCAACCACAATGATGTACATCAGGGTTACCCTTTTCCCTTCCCGATCAAAACGGCCTGGATCCGCTCAACGCCGAGCATCGTCGGCGAGATGGTCTCCAGACCCAGGCTGCGGAAGACCTCTTCGTTAAGCGGATCATAGATGCGGGCGATGACCTTAGGGACGTGGAAGATTTCCTTAGCCACCTGCACCGCCATGATATTTGTATTGTCGCTATTGGTCGCTGCCACGAAAGCATCTGCCTGATCGAGGGCGGCACGCCGCAAGACGTCTTCGTCGATGCCGGTCCCCAATACCAGCTTGGCCGACGTGTCTTTCGGGAGACGCTTGAAAGCTTCTGGATCGCGGTCGATCACAGCCACCTGGTGTCCCTCGCGAACCAGTCGATTGGCCAGCACGGCGCCAACTCGTCCACAGCCCAGAATAACGACGTTCATGATCACGATGTCTCCTGTTTGCCTATGGCGTCACGGCAGAGCCAGATCCGGCAGCCGGCGTTCTTGAGAACGTAAGTGGCGGTGCTACCCAGGTGAAAATCGCCCAGGCGTGTCCGGTACGGGATGCCGACGATGATCAGATCTATCCCCTTGTCGACAGCTTCGTCTGCGATGGCGGGACCGGCGAAGCGCGCCTGGAGCAGCTCAGCCTCGATCTCGCAATTGAACTCGTCGGCGACCTGCTCCGCCCGGTCCAGGGCCAGTTCGGCTTGATGCAACTCCTCGGGCAGATCGGCATTGAGTGGCAGGGCCCGCGGTACCTCGATTACGTAGACCACGTAGATCTTCGCTTTGTGGCGCTTGGCCATCACGCAGGCCAGGCGTACGGCTTCATCGTCGTCGGGTTGGCCTTTGACAGGTACCAAAATGCGAGAAGTCGCTTTGGTCATACGGTCCCTTTCGGGTAGCCTCACATGCTGGTCGACCTAGACGACGTGGCCACCGTAAGAGCTGGTGCGTAAGTCCGGAACAGCGACAGCCCCTTTCGTCGACGATAGATAACATAGAGCAGGAATCCGGCCACGACCCACATAATCCCCAGCGTCCGACCCCAGAAGTGGCTGTAAACTACGACCAGCCAGACCGTCAGAGTGCCCAGACCGCCCAGGATTGCCGTGACTGGCAAATCCCGGCCGCGGAATCGGACGTTGAGAGGTATCTTGAACGGCCGATGCATATCTGGCTCCTTCCAACGGAGGGCAATAATTGAAATATGGGCGAAGGTAAAGGCGAGCATCGCTCCAAAGCTATAAACATCGGCCAGCAGATCGATCTGACCAGGGAGGATGAGCAAGGACGCGAAGACGGCAAATGCCAGGATGGCCTTGTAGGGGGTACGGAAGCGTTGATGCACTTCGCTCAGCAACGGCGGGAGCTGATGGTGTTGACCCATGGAATAAGTGAGACGTGAGATGCCAAGGATGCCAGCATTGGTCGCAATAAGCAGAATCGTGGCCGCCAAAAGGCCGACCCAGGCCGCCAGGATCGGTCGGAAGAGGGCAGGCAGGTGGGCGACGATGCCCATCACGGGATCAGTCCGCCACTCCGTCGCCAGCTCCGTCGTCCAGGTTCCGTCCGGAAGTTGGTGGACCGGCATAGCGCTCAAAGCGATGAGAGAAATCAGAGCGTACACGGCTATGACAGCGAATAGAACGAGAGTTATCGACCTGGGCACGGTGCGGCCGGGATCCCGGGCCTCTTCTGCCATATTTGAAATTGTCTCGATACCGGTGTATGCGATCATCGAGATTGAGATGCCGTAGATCAATTGATCCCAGGTGGGTGCCACCCCCCAGTGGATGTTGCCGATCAGGATCTCTGGATTGAACAGCAACACCAGCCCGCCCAGGGCCAGCAACAACTGTGTTACCAGATCGAGAACCGCCAGAACGATATTGAGTCCGGCTGCCTCCTTAACGCCGATCGCATTGATGAGCGCTAGAAAACCGATGATGACGATCCCGATAATGCTATTCAGTGGCCAGGATTTCAGGTCCACAAAGAATACCGCCAGGTAGTTGGGCACCTCGAAGGCGGAGATGCCAATGGTGACGATGTAGTCTAGCATCAGTGCCCAGCCAGCGATGAAACTGATTAGCTCGTTGAAGCTGCGGCGTGCGAAGCTGGATGACCCCCCGGCCTCCGGGAGGGCGGCTGTGCCCTCGGCGTAAGATAGGGCGGTGAAGGCAAAGAGCACTCCGGCCAGCATGAAGACGGCCGGGGTCAACCCCAGAGCGTACGCTGCTGTAACACCCAGGGCGTAATAGATGGACGAGCCTACGTTGCCGTAAGCGCTGCTGAACAGTGCCGGGACGCCGAGCACACGTCGCAGCCGTCTGCTACGCACCCGTGGCCGGTGCAATACGATGTCACCAGGTAGATGGCTCTTGATGCGGTTAAACTCGTTCGTAGGCATAAAACTTCTGTGCCCTTCTTACGACGATGAGATGCTGCGATAGAGGCAGTGGCCGGCTTTACTCATGCTCGCGGCTCATCAGAATCCGAACCACCCCGTTCAATAGAAAGAGAATGGCAGCAAGCGTGCCGACGTTGAGAACAATTTCGGGACGGTTCTGCCAGGTTAAGAATAGCAATAGTAGTCCAATAATCAAAGAAATCAGGCCGAAGGCCCGGTTTGCCAATCTCATCTGCACTTACAGAAACCCGTTTTCTCTGAGAAAATGAGTTTCTTCCCCATGACGAATTACTCCATTGCCAGCCGCATCTGCACCTGCCCGATCCGCAAAATGTCGCCAGTCCCGATGACAGTCGGTGCGGTCAGGCGGACGTCGTTGACGAAAGTCCCGTTGCGACTGTCCCGGACCTCCACCCACCATTGTCCATGGCGATAAGTCAGCAGCGCGTGCTCGCTCGACGCGAAACTGTCGGGTAGGACAATCACGTTGGACAGGCTGCGGCCGAGGCTCGTACTGGCTTGCAGCGCAAAACTGTCCCCAGGTACAAGCTCGGATTCTCCGCCTTCGACCACAATCAGACGGGCCAGG
>JBBITV010000461.1:0-3397 GCA_037440585.1 Chloroflexota bacterium | reverse complement strand
GAGTTGGAGCTGCAGCGGGCTTGGTCGGCTCGGGGGCTTTCGCGACTTCCGGAGCCTTGGTCGGCTCAGCGGCCTTGGGGGCGGCAGTCGGCGAGGCCGGGCCGGCGCATTGCGCGCCGATGAGGGCCAACGCCATCAGTGCCAGTAACAATACGATGAGCTTCTTCACGTTTCTCCTCCTTTAAGAGAATGTGATCGGAGATTCAGAATCATGGTCCGAGGTTATAGCGCGATGTCTGCCGTGACATCACCTCCCTCCACCCAGCTGTTTCGCGCGCAGACGAAATCCGGCTCACCCGGCCGGACGAGGCACCCTTATAATACATCAAATCCCACCTTTTCGCAAGTATCCGGCTGCGAAACTGGATTATGGGGATGGCCTCGTATTCGGGCAACCCCTGGTTCACCACCAGCAGCCCGCGCTCGACCCCTGTCCCTGCACTACGCTCAAGAGTCGAAATTGGTCCTAAGGGCATGCCTGCACCGACACGTCGTCCACGAACATCCAACTGCGGAAGCGGGTGTCTAGATTCTCGTTGTAGACGTTGAAATAGAGGACGATAGTCTGGCCACGAAACTCGGTCAAATCAAAATCGGGCACAGGTATCCAGCTTCGGTCGTCATAAAGACCCTTGAAGATGTTGCGGAGCGGGCGCAGATTCGTATCCATGATCCAGGCTTCGTGAAGATCCTCACTTACGCCTTCGTTTGCGGGCCAGAACCAAAATGAGAGACGCACAGTATTGGTAGTGGCCGGAATGTCGACGCGTTGGCGGACTGACGAAAAGCTGAATGTGTCTGGCGTGGGCGGCTGAATGCCAAGACGTACCGAGCGGCTGCCGGAATGGAACATGGCAGAAGTGTATTGACCCCGAGCGGGGGTGTTGCCGAATTCCCAGGCTACATCGGTCTCAAACCCGCCATTGGTGACCAACTCACGGCATGCTCCAACAACCGTCGGCGTCGGCGTCACGGTTGGCGTCGCAGTCGGTCCCGGCGTTGTAGTCGCCGTGGGCGTGGGCGACTGGCTCGGCGTCGGAGTGATCGTCGGCGAGGAAGTTGCGGTGCTGGTCCAGGTAGGCATTGGCGTCAAAGTAGAGGTTGCAGTTGGGAGCGTCTCGGTCGGCGATGGGGTCAGCGACGGCGTCGAAGTTGGGGTCACGGTCGGCGTGGGGGTTGCCGACGGTGGAACGGTAGCAGTCGGGGTCGGGCTTTGGGTCACGGTTGGCGTGGCCGTCGGCGGGAACGCGACGGTGACAGTCGCCCCCGTGCGGAGGGCGGATACGGGCTCGCCAGACCGATTGACCAGGCCCAGGTCGGCGAAAGTGACGCCAGAGCTTCCCAACGCGCGGGCGTGGAAGGTGACCTGGGCAGCAACGCCGCTGCCTGTTGCACCGGGCGATGGGTGGAGTAAAGTTAACACGTACCGTATCTCGCCCGTGGTGTTATTTGCGGTGTTCATAAAGACAAAGCCGCTCGCCGGGTCCGGGAAAGTACCGGGCGCTACCTGGATGCCACTGGCGCTTGGCTCGGCGTCGACCACTTCCAGGATGGTAGGATCGAAACGCAGGTAGATGTCCAGCCCGTATAAGTCTACGATGTTATCGATCCGCACGTCCAGGACGACGGTCTGGCCTGGTTGAAGGTTGGACGAGTCGGGCCAGACGTATACCTGAGTCGGACCGCGGGGGTGTCTTGCGACGAGGGGTAGATACACACGGAAAGCGCCTGCCTGCTGGACAGGGGTCGCCTCCGCCTGGTGGCTCCCTGCGAGGTTTAGATAGAAGCAGCCGGCGAATAACGCAATAAGTCCCAAAGTGGAGGTCAAGAGATGGCGGGGTAATGGTGGAAGATTGTGCATGGTGACCCTCACGATTTTAGATTTTGGATTTTAGATTTTGGATTGTGGAATGAGTGGCCGAAGCGAGATCCAAAATCCAAAATCCAGAATTGGGGGCGGGATGCGCGCTCGGTGACCCGCCAGCCTTGCGATGTGTTAACCAGGCTCAGCCAGCTCCGGCTACCTGCCGGCTGAATCCCCCAAACGTCGGCGATACGACCGTTTAATTGGATCTGCAAGGCCTCGTATCCGGCCTGAGCAACGGTATCGACGATGGCCCAGTACTGAATGACGAGCGGGTCGGCAAAGGCCCCGCTCGAGTTGATCGCGGAGTTGATGGCCTCGAGATGACGCTCGGCATTCTCGAAATCCCGGTTCAGTTGTGCTTGATTGGCGGCGATAAACATCGTTTCCAGGGTCAGATTCAGCGGTGCGTTCGGGTGCCGGTAGTAATCGGCCACGATACCACGTCGCTCTCCGGCGGTGAGGTCCGGCAGCCAGGGTGTCTGGAAATAGGCCCACGGGTCGAAAGCTTTCTGGTAGGCGCGCACAGTGTCGTAGAAGGTCACCGTAGCTATAAGGTCCCGTACCTGCTCCGGTGTTGGTGAGAGCGACTGCAAATAGGCCAGCCAGTCGGCCTCCAGATCGACCAGGGCGCGGCCGTACACCTGTCTGAGTGCCCGGTCGAGGACGGTGGTTTCGGTGTCGTTTGGGTTGGTGTGGAAGGCGCTGAACAGGTCACGCAGCCGGTCGAACCCGTAACTCTCACTCAAATACTGGACAAAGCTGGCCGCCTCCAGGTAACCGATTTCGTGCTGTTGGTTATAAAAGCTGGGGGCCAGGTCGCCAAGAGGGATGTAGCGGTTGATCTGCAAGAGGCCGGCCGCCCGCTCCGGAATCGGTTCGGGTTTGAAGTGGCCGCCCGCCATGTATACGGCCAGGCCCTCGCCCATCATCACGTGATGCTCGCCACCGCGGGCCCATTGCGATTCCAGCGCATGGGTCACCTCGTGACGCAGGACCTCGCGCAGGTTGCCCCGCGCATAGTTTCGATCCAGGTAGGACAGCGTGATGTGGCCCGAGGCGAATCCGCCGTGTCCAACGACCCGCGGGATCAGGTATACCTCCAGTCCTGGCGTCGGGGATAGGCCCATCCGTTCTGCAATGTCTGCGGCGCCTGCGTCTGCCACCTCCATGATAGTCCCAAGATCACGTTCGGCGGCTGTGCCGCTGATGTAGTGGAATGTGCAACACCGGCTTTGTGCCTTTTGCCACGTGGCCTCGGCCTCGCGAGGTGGCCGCGTTTCCGCCGGCAGAATATCGAGGGTGACGATGGCGTGGTTGTTATCTGGGTTCTCATCGCCAATTTTGAGTTTGCGCCCTGGATTGATGACGAGGGACAGTGTTTGCTGGCCCGCCTGGCCCGCCGTATTCCAAACCCATTCCAGAGTGGTTTGACCCTCGCCGTAGGCCGGCACGCTGCCGATACTTGCGCTCGCCAGGCGGGGGCCCGGCTCAGGATTGCCCTGGCCCAGGAGGATCTCCACGCCCACGAAG
>JBBITV010000460.1:0-3408 GCA_037440585.1 Chloroflexota bacterium | reverse complement strand
CCCCCCTGGCCCCCCCCGGCAAGGGGGGGGGAAGGGGGGGTCAGTTCCACCAGAAACGGCCCGTCCGTGTATTGCTTGAGATAATCCACGAAGTAGGGCACCTGCCGGTTGGCGTGGAACTCTTTGAGAATGACATGGTTGACGGCCATCCACAGGGCGGTGTCCTGCCCGGCCTGGATGGGGATCCACCAGTCCGAATACTTGGCGACCTGGCTGAAGTCCGGGGCGATGACGACAAACTTAGCGCCCTCGTGCCGCGCTTCTGAAATAAAATGCACGTCGGGCGTGCGGGTCATATTCAGGTTGGCACCCATCGAGATAATGTACTTGCTGTTGTACCAGTCGGCGCTCTCGCACACGTCGGTCTGGTCGCCCCAGATTTCGGGGAAGGCGTTGGGCAGATCGGCGTACCAGTCGTAGAAGCTCATGTTGACGCCGCCGAAGAGTTGCAGGAAGCGGGAGCCGGCGGCGTAGGAGAGATAGGACATGGCGGGAATCGGTGAGAAGCCGAAGACGCGGTCCGGCCCCCACTTCCGGGCGGTGTAGAGGCAGGCAGCGGCGATGAGCTCCAACACCTCGTCCCACGTCGCGCGGCGGAAGCCCCCCTTGCCCCGGGCGCGCTGGTAGCGGCTGCGCTTCTCGTCGTCTTCGACGATGGAGGCGTAAGCCTCGATTGGATTCTTATGGAGAGTCTTTGCCTCGCGCCAGAAATCCATGAGCGGGCCACGGATGTAGGGGTACTTGACGCGGATGGGACTGTAGACGTACCACGAAGCGGAGATGCCGCGCTGGCAGCCGCGCGGCTCATAGGGTGGCAGGCTGGCGTCTAGCAAGGGATAATCGGTCTGTTGCATCTCCCAGGTGATAATGCCATCCTTGACGTACACGGCCCACGAACAGCCGCCGGTGCAATTGACGCCATGCGTGCTACGGATGACGTTGTCGTGTTGCCAGCGGTTGCGGTAGAACTCTTCCCACTGGCGCTCTTTGGGATTGATCAGGTCCTGGATCCAACCCATGTTTGGCAACCTCCTATGATCAATGGCAGTCGCAATCTGGTTCGTCACGCTACGGCGTTCAGAGAGTATCGAAAAACATCTGGCTGAGCCATAAAGGTCCTTTCTGGACCGTTCTGAACCGCATCTTGGGAGGTTTTTCGATACTCTCTTCAGGCCGTAGTAGACGTTTCAAACCAACGTGGTTTGTATGCCGGTACTATGGCCTGAACGCCATAGCGTGTGCCAATTCTTTGTTTAACTCCTCGCCTGCCGTGTGACCAGCGGTCGACGCACTGCCACCAGGCGCCGCCGCCAATAGAGCTGCGCCAGTCCCAACAGGAACACCGTCCCTAGCACTGCTAACCCGGCCAGTTGAGCCAGGGCTTCGGCGGGTCGCCCGGACACAGAGGCTTGCTGTAGGAAGACCCGCAGGTGCCCCTGCTCTTCCAGTGTGAGAGGATGGGTGTTCCAGACGGCATTCATGGTCGGGAGGGGCACGGTGGCCAGGAAGTTGGCGAGGCCGACCTCACCATACTTGTTGAACGCTGGGGTCAGGTCTGGCCCCAGGGTGCCCCCGCCGAGGGCTCCGATGCCGGCGACAGCGTGGCAGGCCATACAGGGAGGGCCGCCATTCTGAAAGCGGGCAACGCCTGTGAACAGGGCCTTGCCGATAGCCGGATCACCTGCCGGCAGGGCGGCTGGCGCGGCTGCACCTGCCTGGGCTGGTTGCGCTCCCTCGGTTTGGGTCCCCAGGTAAGCGATGAGAGCGGACACCTCGGCCTCTGTCAATGCCAGGTTGGGCATCGGCACGTTGCTGTACTCTTGCAGCAATTGGGTCGCGATGGGGTCCTTCTCGGCCAACATCCTATCCGGCGCCGAGATCCAGCGGACCAGCCAGCTTCGCTCTCGCCGTGCGGTTACTCCCTGCAGGTCAGGGCCTACCAGGTTACCCCGGCCGATCGTGTGGCAGGCGGTGCACTTTTGCTGAAAAATGGCCTGGCCCTGCTCGGGTGACTGGGCGAGGGGTGCTGCCCAGCCTGGGTAGGCCAGCCCCACTATCAGTACCCCGAGGAGTGCCAGCATGAAAAGTATTCTTGCGACGACAAGACGGTAATATTCATATTGACCCATCGATTGCATAGACTCTCCTTGTAGAGCTTGCCTAAAAAGCCCTGTAGCGTCCGCGAGGTATACAGGCGAATCACATTTCTTCTGCGCTACCAGATTACCAGAAAGACGGGCGAAGAGCAATCCCTCGTCACCATCCAATAGGGATGAAAAAAGACCGTCTGGCCCTGGCCCGCGTGCGTGCAGGCGCACTAACTCGTCAGCATGTTAATTCGGAACCTAAAGCCCTAACTGCCCGGCAATGATCACCCGTAAGATCTCTGAAGTGCCCTGGAAGATCTCGAATAGCCTCGCATCCCGGTAGTACCGTTCCAAAGGGAACTCCCTGGCATAGCCATAGCCACCGTGAATCTGGAGCGCTTTGTGGGCGACGCGGGTCGCCATCTCCGAGGCGAACAGCTTCGCCATTGCTGCTTCTTTCACCATCTTCTCTTTCCGTTCCAGGAGCCAGGCCGCTTTGTAGACCATCAAACGGGCCAACTCGATCTCCAGAGCCATGTCGGCTAGCTTGAAGCTGACGCCCTGGAACTTGCCGATGGGCTGGCCAAACTGCTGCCGATCTTTGGCGTATTGGAGGGCACGGTCGAACGCCGCCCGCGCCAGGCCGACCGCGCCCGCCGCCAGGGCGATCCTGGTCGCATTCAGGGCCTCCATCAGGTAGTAGAACCCTTTCCCTTCTTCGCCAAGGAGGGCGGTCTCTGGGACGAAGACGCTGTCCAGAGTGATGGCGCCAGCCTCCCCGCCCATGATCCCCAGCCGTTGGAACCTTTGATGACCCAACCGCCGTCCACGCGCCTGGCGGTGGTCTTGATATCCGCCGCGCTGGAGCCGACGTTGGGCTCGGTGAGGCCAGCGGCGGCGATCTTCTCCCCTCTGATGGCCGGCACGAAGTATTCTTGCTTCTGTACCTCGTTGCCCACCATGAAAACTGGGGCGCTACCCATCAGGCTATGAAGAAGGACGTTTTTGGTGAAACGGGCGATGGCTTCCTGAAACATCCGTTGTTCGGGTGTAAAACTAAAGTCCATGGTTCATCCGCCTTGCTCTCCTGATCGATAAGGCCATAACCACTTTCTTTGATACTTCCAGATTACCACAAGCGCTTGCGAGAAACAATCCCTCTTCGTTGCCAACAGGGATGAAAAAAGAACGATCTTTCGACCGCTCTTTTGGCTGAAGAATTAGTTCTCTCTGCAGTTGCAGCCGCCCCGACAAGCGGGCCAGCAAGGCCTGGGGCGTGAACAGCTTGATCCACGCGGCCGGCAGCTCGATGGCGAAGGGG
>JBBITV010000459.1:3152-3412 GCA_037440585.1 Chloroflexota bacterium | reverse complement strand
CGGCCGTGCCGACCAGCGGGCCGGCCATGAAGATGAGCGGATTATCGTGTCCCAGCGGATCGGTCTCCACACTGACCAGGTCGTACAGGTAGCACGCCGCCAGCCCGCTCCCGCCGACAAAATCACGGACATAAGATTCATCGAGGAGCTCATTGTCCACCTGGCCGGTGGTGAGGTTGACGTTGAGGAGTTTCCCATTGTAACCATACATAACGGAATTACCTCTGCTCCTGCATTTTCTGCGCGGCGAGTTTCTGCTT
>JBBITV010000459.1:0-3142 GCA_037440585.1 Chloroflexota bacterium | reverse complement strand
CATCGTCTTCGGGAGCTCGGCCCGGAACTCCACGAGGGTGGGCACCTTGTACGGCGCCAGGTCCTGCTTGCAGAACTCGATGATCTCTTCAGCCGTCGCGGTTTCGCCCGGTTTGAGGACGATGTACGCTTTGACCGTCTCGCCGCGATACGGGTGCGGGACGCCGGCGACGACGGCTTCCTGGACTTTGGGGTGCATGTAAAGGACCTCTTCGACCTCGCGCGGGACGATGTTGAAGCCGCTGGCGATAATCAAGTCCTTCTTGCGATCGACGATATAGAAATAGCCATCCTCGTCCATGCGGGCAATGTCGCCGGTCAAGAGCCACCCGTCAGGCAGCCTGGTCTTGGCCGTCTCGTCGGGCCGGTTCCAGTAGCCGACCATGACCTGTGGCCCGCGCACCACAAGCTCGCCCTCTTTGCCGACAGGCTGATCGGCGCCGGTTTCCAGGTCGACGATCTTGGCTTCGACGTCCGGGACCGGCACGCCGATGCTGCCGCTCTTGCGCAGACCGTACACGGGATTGCAGTGGGTGACCGGCGAGGTTTCGGTCATCCCGAAGCCTTCCACCAACCGGCCCCCCGTCAGCTCGCCGAACTTCTCCTGGACTTCCATCGGCAGAGGCGCTGCTCCGCTGATGCACGCCTTGATCGACCGTAGGTCGTAGCTCTTCACCTGAGGATGGTTGATAATCCCGATGTACATCGCTGGCACGCCGGGGAACAGGCTCGCGCGCTCTTTCTGGATGATATTCATGACATTGTCGATAGGCCGCGGGTTGGGCACGACCAGTATTTCGGCTGCGATGCGCACGCTGTACAGCATGGCAACCGTCATCCCGTACACGTGGAAGAAGGGAATGGCGGCCATCACCTTCTCTTTGCCCATCTCCGCACCTGGCATCCAGGACTTGACCTGCAATGAATTGGCCACCAGATTAAGGAGCGACAGCATAGCCGCCTTGTGTACGCCTGTGGTACCGCCCGTGTACTGGAACAAGGCGACGTCCTCAGGCTGCACGTCGACCTGAGGCGGATTGGGCGCGTGCTGCTCGAGGAGCGTCTTCAAGAAGTACACGCCTGCACCGTCATGCACCTCAACATAATGCCCTTCTTTTTGCTGGGACCGCTTGACCAGCACATTGAAGGGGAAGGGGACAAAGTCCTGAACGTGGGTAACGACAACCCGTTTGACCGCCGTGTCGGCCTGGATTTGCTCCAGCTTGGGGTAAAAAAGGTTGAGCAGCACGATCGTCTCGGCGCCCGAGTCCTGAAGCTGGTGTTTCAGTTCCGGCGGAGTGTACGTGGGGTTCACGTTGACGACGATGGCACCCAGACGCATGGCGCTGAAAAAGGCAATCACAAATTGAGGCAGGTTGGGTAACATCACGGCGACCCGATCGCCCTTGCGCACGCCCAGATGGTACAAAGCCGTCGCGAGCCGGTCCGCTGCTTCTTTCAGCTCACGATAAGTGAGCTTGCCCCCGATGGTCACACGGCCGCCCGCCAGGTACCTGAGGATCAGGCGAATAGCCATGCGTTCGGGGAATTTGCGCGCCGTCTCGTCTAGCAGGGCGTATAGCGGGATGGGCGGATAGGTCAGGGTTGCGGGGACACCCTCTTCGTAATGTGCGAGCCACGGCTTCTCCATTGAAATAGCCTCCTTAATTCCGTGGGACAGATTGCAAATCCTTCGCTGTTTCCTTCGCTTTGCTCAGGGCAGGCTCTTCGCTGTGCTCAGGCCATCGGCTCAGGACAGGTTTGTCCTACTTCACGATCATATTCTCGTAGCCCTTTTCCTTGAGCAGGGCCCGATACTGTGCGTATAAGGGCTCGATAGCGGGAAGGAGCGCCAGCACCCTGGGCAGGGGGCCTTTCACTTTGATCTGGCCCTTGGTGATGGCAGCAGCGAGGTTGATCTTCTTGTTCCAGAACAGGTTAGCGGTGTCGGCGTCCATGGACATTTCGATATCGGGCTTGAGCGGCGTGGGGCCATGAATGACGTCAAGGAAAGCCCCCGGCTGAGAGGGCTTACCCCTGGCGTTGATGGTCGTGATAGCCTCCGGGTTACGATACTGGAACTGAATGATAAGCCCCGACTTGGCGATCTTCGGCCCAACCTGCGGGTCGGTCTTGGCGCGATCCATGAGCGTGCCGACGGTTTCATAGAAGTGGGCTGTGTCCCGGAAGTAACCCATAGAGATTTCTCCTGGTCTGATGGACTGGGGGGAAAAAGATACGTCGCAGGCGAATGGTATACCTGCGACGTTATTATAACAAATTTTACGCAGTGCGTCAAGAAAGAGGATCGTTCGTTCAATCGTCCAGGTCGTCGTCTTCCTCGTCCCAGTCGTAATCGAGGTCATCCATATCGTCCAGGCCGTAGTAGATATGCCATTCCTCCAGAGCAGCCTCGGCGACCTCTCGGATTTCCTTGTCTGGATCGTAGGTGAGTTTATCCAGGAAGTCGAAAGCGCCTTCGCCACCGGCCTTGCCCAGGGCGAAAATGGCTGCCAACCGCAGTTCCTTGTCGCCACGGCTGCTGCGGGCCAGGCGAGTGAGCCGGGGTGCGGCCGCAGTCAGGTACATCTCCCCAGCCGCGCGCACGGCTTCGTACTGCAACTCCGGCTGCTGGCTATCCAGTTCGCGCAGGATGATGTTTTTCCACCGGATAGCGCCCTGCCGCCCCATGGCGAAGATAGCGCTAACTTTCATCTTCACATCCGGATGATGATAAGCTTCCTCGATCAGCGACGTCACTTCGGGTTCGTTCAAGTAGCCGAGTGCCTCCAGGGCAAAGCGACGCGAGTCAAGCGTCGCGTCAGGATCGCGGTGGACACTCAAGAGAAAGGTGCGTACGCGCTCGAAATCCTCGCGGGGCAGCTCAATTTCTTCAAGAATGTCAGTCCAACCGTCCCGTTTCGCGTCGTAGTCGGCCATTTCCCCCTCGAAGATGTAGCGACCGAGGGTGCCCAACGCTGCGGAGCGCACCTCCTGGCTGGGATCATGCCGGGCCTTGTCGATGAGGGCGTCGATCAACTCCGGCTCGGGGTAGTCCCATAAACAGCGTATAGCCTGTGCGCGGACCGCTGGATCGGAGTCGTGCATTAAGGTCTGAAGGGTGGGCAGGTAGTCAGTCAAAT
>JBBITV010000458.1:0-3472 GCA_037440585.1 Chloroflexota bacterium | reverse complement strand
CGAACCGAGAGTGCCGTCCATGAAAATCTTCACGCCGCCGATGCGGAGCCACTCATCGCCGAAGCCGCTGCGCACGCCGGTCGCGATAGCCGCATCCAACACGGGCTGGGGGATTGACGCCAGCACCCGGAAGCGGAGTTCGCCAGCCGCCCAAAGCGCCTGCAAGTCGGACATAAGCTCGGGGGTATCCAGGTAGCCCATCTCGTGGCCGCCAACGAGGCCCATAGTGTAGACCCGCTGAACCGCGCGCTTGAGACCGGCCTGGCGCCCACCCCCCCCTTCCCCCCCCGCTAGAGGGGAGGATGAGGGGGGGGTGGGGATGGCGCGGTAAACCAGCTCGGTGGCATTTTCCAGGAGGATGCCGCTGGGTTGGCCGGCAGGGTCACGTTGGATGTGGCCGCCGTCAGGATCAGGCGTGGCGGCGTCAATGCCAGCCGCGGCCAGGGCACGGGAGTTGGCCCAGAGGGCGTGGCCGTCCTTGCGGGTCAGTGCCACCGGGTGGCCATGCGCGACCCGGTCCAGGTCAGCGGCGGTGGGCCAGGTGCCCCACAGGTTGTGGTTCCAGCCGCGGCCGGTGATCCATTCACCGGCCGGAACACGCTCGCTGTAGGCGCGAACGCGCGCCAGCGCCTCATCCAGGCTGGCCACACCTTCCAGGTCGACCTGGTCCAGGCTCAGTGCCCAGTCGAGCAGGTGGATGTGGCTATCGGTGAAAGCTGGCAATACAGTGCGCTGCCGGAGGTCGATGACCTCGATGCCGTCACCACCCGGTAGGGGTCGATGGCTGCCGGCCCGTACATGGTGGCCGGCAGCAGCCAGGACCTCGGCATCAGCGCCGACGGCCAGGATGTGGCCGTCGCACGCGGCGACGGCCTGAACGCGCGGTTGTTTGGGGTCGAGCGTGTAGACGTTGCCGTTAACAAAGACGGTGACTGGCATCAGTCTTAATCGTCCTCGGCGTCCTCGGCGTCGTCTTCGCTTTCCCAGGTGTCGAGACGTTCGCGCAGGTCAGCAATTACCTGAAGGACCAGGTCGCCATCCCACGACTGGCCATAGCGGTCAGTCCACGAGCGGCGGTCGGGCGATTTGTGGAGGAAGCTCAAGGTGCGCTGTTCCCAGGCATCGAGGGTTGGCCGGATATTGCCGTGTACGGTTTCGGCCAGGAGGCGCTGGATGAGGCGACGCTCGGTGTCCCAGGTCTGCACCAGGCGTGATTGCAGAGCGGCGCCTGCAGCCGCGCCAGTCCGCGTCTGCGACTGGCTACCCCCAGAGAGCTGGGTCAGCAATTTCAAGCGTTGCTGTAATAGTTCGAGGGATATGTCAATAGCCATCTGCTATCAGCCGTCATTGGACCCGGCCAGGGCTACCTGGCGCAGGTAAGCGGCCGTCTTCTCTTTGAAAAGCGGATCGGCCTGAACGGAGCGAATGGCCACCAGCAGGTTGCGCACCATCGCCAGGTTGACGCTCGCCAACAACTGGATTTGTTCCTCAAATCCGGCCTGCACCTGGGGGTTAAAGTGGTTGTGCAACAGGACCGCGACCTCCGCCGGGTCAGTGTAGCCAGGCCGTTTGGGGAACGGGGCGCCGATCCGGTTGGCAGCAATGACAAAGTAATAGGACAGCATCGGGTTGATGAGGCCCTTGACCTTGTCCCAGAGAATTTCGCCTTCATAGACCAGAGAGAAGAAAGCCAGGTAGTACGGCATGGCGGCGTCGTAGTTTTTCTGGAAGTAAAGGAACCCGGCCTGTACCGAGCAATAGCTGGCCAGGTACCACTTGAAATCGTCGACGACGGCTTCCGGCTCGCCGGCTTCAAGGGCCAATTGTTGCAGCTTGGCCGCCTGGAGGTACTTGATAGAACTGACGGCGAAGTCTTTGCGCGACTTGGACCCTTCGTCGAAGACCCGGCGCGATTCGGCGCTCGTCGGCACCAGGTCCGGCGGCAGAGCGACGTTGGCCAGGTCCTGGGTCACCGCCGCTGCCGCTTGAGGGCTAATCAAGGCTATCACCTCCTGGACACGCGGCCGGAACCCTGCCCCGTTCCGCACGACGACCCCTTCTTGCACCATCTGGCCAAGCAGCGCTTCGATATAATCCGCATAGCCAGCCGTCTGGAACAAGGCCATGGACAAATCCTCCGGCTCTACCGGCAGGTGGCCTTCGACGATCTTGGACAGGTAGACCATCTCGCTGCGCCGCATCAGCTCTTCGACGGTCACGTAGGTCGGCAGGATCACCGGCGTCGCGAAAGACGGCGGGCCGCCGGTAAAAGACAGGCAACCGCTGCGGAAGATAAGCTTCATGACTTCGCGGACGGTAAACTTGGAATACAGGATGCCTTCGGTATCATAGCGCTCTTTGAGCAGGTCAATCGCCAGGTTGAGGGTCATCTCGCGCTGGGTGGTGCGCATGAAGGCATAGAAATCTTCGATGATGCTACGGCGGCTCTGAGCGCTGACCACCCCAAACCCAGCCTTCTTGAGGTAGCGCTCGTACCGCAGATCGAGGGACAGTTCGCCGTCCGTCGGCAACTGCCCTAGCTCCTCCGAAGCCAGCGGGGAAACAAACAAGGTCCGCCCGGCGAATTCGAGCTTGACGAGGGACCTGCTATCGGTCAGAAAATCATGAAATTGCTCATAGCCGTAGTTGGTTTCGTTGAACGACGGGTCCAGGGCCACCATGGTCTGTCTGAGCTTGGTGGCGTTGATCGGCAGCTCGCCCTTCTGTTCAAACGCTTTCAGCGCCCGAACCAGCAGATCCTGCGCTTCACTTCTATCGAACTCACGGGATAGGTCCGGGGTGCCCAGCAAGGTCTCGTAGAATATGAATTCATCGCAACTCCTGACGAGGAGATCGCTCGTGGACTTGCGCAGGCCAATGCCAATGGTGTATTTGCCATACTCGCGAAGTTTGGTAATCAGGCTGGAGAAATCGCTGTCGCCCGACATGACGGTGACGGTGTCAATATTCTCGTGGGCGAAGACCGCTTCAATCGCATCGATGGCCAACCGGATGTCGGCCCGGTTTTTGCCAGAGACGCCGTAGGAGTAGAGGTGAATCAGGTCGATGGCATTTTCAAGAAGATCGAGTTTGTATTTAGGGTAACGCCCCCAATCACCGTAGGCGCGCTTGATGGCAATCCGGCCACGTGTCTTTAAAAAATCAATTAAGAGGGAGAGGTCAAGTTCCTGGTGCTCCTTTTCTGCAGCAGTAGCAATATTCTCAAAGTCGATAAACACCGCGATTTGAGAATTCATGTTTGATTGTCCGTCCATTTTGTGCTGATTTCCTTTTCGCTGACATTTTCGCTAACATTGTTGAAGAACCCTTTAACTTGTAACCGTTGCTGAATGCACTAATGATACACAAGTCAGGGTTCGTGTGCAAACTTGACACATCAGTCGGGACACGTCAAACTTTAGGAGTTGCGACGCACCTCCGAGGTGCGTCGCAACTTATGCTCCTAAATTCT
>JBBITV010000457.1:0-3476 GCA_037440585.1 Chloroflexota bacterium | reverse complement strand
AGTGCATTGACGCGGTGGTGGAGGCGTCGGGGTGGAAGGAGAAACGCAGGCAAGACGACAGACGGCAGACGAAGGACGACAGACGACAGACGGCAGACGGCAGACGAACGGATATCGTCGGTCGTCCGTCGTCCGTCGTCGATCCTGGCCGCCAAAAAGGCATCGGCCTGGCCTGCAGTGCTTACCTGACCGGTGCCGGGTTGCCCATTTACTGGAACGACATGCCCCACTCCGGCGCGACGGTCAAGATTGACCGGGGCGGCGGCGTCGCCGTCTTCTGCGGCAGCACTGACGTCGGCCAGGGCTCGGATTCGGTGTTGGCTTACATCGTGGCCGAGGAACTGGGGATCGAGCCGCAGGACGTGCGCGTCGTCTCTGCCGACACGGACCTGACGCCGGTCGACCTGGGCAGCTACTCCAGCCGCGTCACCCTCATGACCGGCAACGCGACCATCGAAGCAACTCGCAAGCTGCGCCAGATGCTCCTGGACACCGCTGCTGAGAAACTGCAAGTGCCCGCCGAAAGCCTGGCGATGGCCGGCCGCCGCATCTGGTGCCTGGACGACGAGTACCGCTCACTGTCCTTCGCCGAAGCCGCCCAACTCGCTGAAGCGAAGTTCGGGACGCTGGCGTCCGTCGGCAGCTACAAGCCGCCGAAGCGTGCCGCCAAGTACAAAGGCTCCGGTGTCGGACCGTCGCCCTGCTACAGCTATTCCGCCTGCGTCGCCGAAGTCGAGTGCGATGTGGAGACGGGCGAGGTGCAGGTCGAAAAGCTGTGGCTGGCCCACGACGTCGGCCGGGCGATCAACCCGCTGCTAGTCGAGGGGCAGGTCGAAGGCAGTGCCTACATGGGCCTGGGTGAGGTGTTGATGGAGGCTCAGGAGTTCCGCAAGGGCCTGCACAAAACGCCGTCGATGCTCGATTACAAAAGTCCGACGACGCTGGAAACGCCGGAGATCAAGACTATTCTAGTCGAGACCATCGATCCCGAAGGGCCTTACGGTGCCAAGGAAGCCGGACAAGGGCCGCTGCTGCCCGTGATTCCGGCCGTCCTCAACGCCATTCACGACGCGCTTGGCATCCGCATCGATGAAGTGCCAGTGACGCCGGGGACGGTGCTGAAGGCGCTGGAATTGAAAGCCAAAGGCCAGGAGCCGCGCGTTGGCCCCAAGCGGATGCCTGAGGTGGACTGGCCGGAGCCGATCCGGGTGGAGCCGCCTATCTAGTTTCGGGTTTTGAGTTTCGAGTTTCGAGTTCAGAGTCGCGAACCTCGAAACCCGAAACTCGAAACTCGAAACGCTGAAATGGAGTTGCTCATATGATGCGTCTACCCCCATTCACCTATCTCGCTCCTCGCACCGTCGAGGAAGCCGTCCGCATGATGGCCGATCACGGCCCGGATGCGATGTATGTCGCCGGTGGCACGGACCTGTATCCCAATATGAAGCGTCGCCAGTTTGAGCCGAAGGTGCTGATTGGTCTGGGCGGGTTGCGCGAGCTGCGTGGTGTGCGCGAAACTCGTGCTGGAGCGGAGCGAAGCAACGGCTATCTGACCATCGGCGCAGGCACGACGCTGACGCAGTTGTCCAGCCACCCTGCCGTCAAGGGGCAATTCCCTGGCCTGGCAAAGGCCGCCGGCCTGGTGTCCACGCCCCAACTGCGCAACGTGGGCACGATTGGTGGGAACCTGTGCGTGGACACGCGCTGCAATTACTACAACCAATCGTACTTCTGGCGCAAGGCAATTGGATTCTGCATGAAAAAAGATGGCGATATTTGCCTGGTGGCGCCCGGCAGCCCGCGCTGCTGGGCCGTGTCGTCGTCAGACACGGCGCCGGTGATGGTGGCGCTCGGCGCGACGGTGCGGCTGGTCGGCCCCCAGGGCGAGCGCGTTATCCCCGCCAAAGCCCTGTACAACGACGACGGGATGCAATATCTGACCAAGGCGCCGGACGAAATCCTGACCGAAATTATCCTCCCGCCCGCCGACGGGCTCAAGACCACGTATTGGAAGCTGCGCCGTCGCGGATCCTTCGATTTCCCCATCCTCGGCGTCGCCGTTGCCTTGCGCCAGGCCGGGGACGGCACCGTCACCGACGCGCGCATCGTCTTGGGCGCGGTGGCGTCCTACCCGGTCGAGGCGGAAGAGGCCAGGCACATGCTCGTCGGGCAAAAGCTAACCCCGGAAGTCATCGAAGCAGTGGCACGGATCGCTTATAAGCCGGCCAAGCCATTGGACAACACTGATCTCAGCCATCCGTATCGGAAAAAGATGGCGCGGGTGTACGTGGCGCGAGCGTTGCAGGAGTTAGGACAGGGTTTGACGTAATTGCTCAACTTTACGTCCAGTCCGTCCGTGGGTGATTTCCTTTTCTCATCAAGCGTAAGATGAATTGGCAAGCATCCCTATCCATCGACCAGCGACGCCTGTACGGCGACCTGGCCTGGACCTGGCCTATCATCAGCCCGCCGGAGCACTACGTCGAAGAGGCCGAACAGTTCCTCAAGGTCATCCAGGAGCACGCCCGGATTGAGGCAAAAACACTGCTTGACCTGGGTTGCGGCGGCGGGCACAACGACTTCACGCTCAAGAAACACTTTGACGTGACGGGAATCGACGTGAGCCCGGAGATGCTGGCCCTGGCCAGGCGGCTGAACCCCGACGTCACCTACGCCCTGGGCGATATGCGCACGGTGCGACTGGACAAGACCTTTGACGCCGTGCTCATCGCCGATTCAATCAACTACATGCTCACCGTGGAGGACCTGCGAGCGGCGTTTGTGACGGCGTTCGTGCACCTCAAGCCCGGTGGGGTTTTCTGCACATTCGCGGAAGAGACGGTGGAACGTTTCGAGCAGAACAGCATCCGCTACTCGACCGAGACCCGGGGCGATGTGGAAATCACGCTGGTGGAGAACCGCTACGATCCGGATTCAACGGACACTACCTTCGAGCTGACCCTCGTGTACTTCATCCGGCACGCGGGCCAGCTTCAGGTCGAAACTGACCGCCACCTGAGCGGCCTCTTCGCGCTGGATACCTGGCACGGTCTCCTGGAAGAGGTGGGATTTCAAGTTAAGCAGATGGAGTTTGCGGGCGAGGAGATTCCGATGTTCGTGTGCATCAAGCCTTTAAGCTAGAGATTAAGGAGGTTCTGCCATGCCAAAGTATACACATGAATGGCTCTGCCAACGGATCATCGAAAACACGCCAGAGGTGATCATCTTCGCGGATCGAGAGGGAGTCATTCGTCTATGGAATGCGGGAGCCGAAGCCATGTTTGGCTATACGGCTGAAGAGATGGTGGGGCAGAGCATGGATCGGTTTATCCCGGAGCGCCAGCGTGCACGGCACTGGGAGGGATACCACAGAGTTATGGCGACCGGGATAACCAGGTACGGTCGGGAGTTACTGGCTGTAGCGGCGATTCGCAAAGATGGCGAGCGTATTTCCCTGGAGTTTAGCATCCTTCTCG
>JBBITV010000456.1:0-3494 GCA_037440585.1 Chloroflexota bacterium | reverse complement strand
ACGATGGCGCAGCGCAGGCTGAGCCAGGGGCCGTCCCTCGGGACGACCAGCTCGCACCCTGTCACACTCTGAATGGGCACGACGACGATGTGTGTGCGCTCGGCCAGTGGGATGAGGGCCTCGCGGTACTCCACCGGTGCCTGGCGCCAGTCACCCCTCTCCCAGTAGTCTCGCCGCAGTTCGGCACACAACAGGTCGGGGTTGAGTTCTTCCACCAGGCGCGCCAGGGTATCCAGGTTGTAGCGGATCGGCTCTTTGTGCAGCTCGGCCAGCGTGCCCAGCACCGCAACGTGGGTCTTGCTCATGGCTCCTCTCCCGTTCCGTCTGCCCAAAGTATATCACCCCTGGACCTTCGGCCCAAGGGTGATATTACTGCTTCCTGATAGGCAAACATGCCTGGCTCGGTACCGTCCAACGGGTAACTCTACCTGTGCCCTACGTCCGGTGACATAGGCCTGGCTAGAAAAACTCCCACCCGCTAAGGCAGCGTCAGGTGATTCAGGACAAGCGGGACGGCAACGGACAGACTGACCCAGCCTTTCTCCAGGGCCAGGTGCATGGCCTCGGTGCGGGAGTGAACGCCCAACCTGGCGTAGATGTGGCTCAGGTGGCCGTTCACCGTCCGCACGCTGAGATAGAGCTTCTGGGCGATCTGCTTATCTGTGTACCCCTGGCACAACAGCCGCAACACCGCCATCTGCCGCTCGCTCAAGGCCTCACGTAGCTCATCTCCTTCGGCGATCACATCGGGTTTGCGGTGGGTGAGCCGGGCAATGATCTCTCGGGTGATGATCGGTCCCAGGGCCATCTCCCCCCGGCTGACGTGGCGCAGCGCAGCGATCAGGTCCTGGCGGCCAGCGCTCTGGTACAAATAGCCCGTCGCGCCGGCCCACAAGAGATTCAGGGCCCGCTGAACACCTCCGTTGGCCGACAGGACCAATATCCTGGCCCGTAGTGGGCCCGTGGCCAGGTGGCGGATGACCTCCTCGACCCTGGGCAGGTCGGCGTCCAGGACGACGACGTCCGGCAGGAGGCGAGTCGCCAATTCTACGGCTTCTGGGCCATCCTCCGCCGCCCCGACCACCTCGACATCGGCGGCCGATGCCAAGATCTCGTGCAGCCCCTCCCGCACCAGTTTGTGACACTCAACCAGAATGACCTTGATCTTCCGATCCATGATTCAACCTCCAGCCAACGGCAGCCAGAGCAGAAGCAGCAAGCAGGAAGAGCAATTCAGGAACAGGTGGGCATCGGGAGCCGGGAGTACCGCTCACCCCCGGCCCCGACCAGTGCCCCAGGGTCAATGGTGACCGTGATGGCCGCCCATCTCCTTCTGGCCCTGCACGTACTTGTGCGGGGCCTTCTCGAAGGCTGCCTTACAGCCCGGGGAGCAGAAGTAGTAGGTCTTACCCATGTGCTCCGCCTTAGCCGCCGCCTTCTTCTCGTCCACATCCATACCGCAGACGGGGTCCTTCGCCATGCCTGTTCACCTCCCTCCCACTATATTCTATACCGATTATGCGAAATTCAGTACCTCCGGCGTCCAGCCAGTAGAAGCGCTAGGCTAGAAGCCATGCGCTGAGAGAGCAAAGCCCCTTCGGGGCTAGAGGTTAGCCCGTAGGGCTTTGCTCTTTCAGCCCGGCGGGTTCTACCCCCGGGTTCCTTGCCATCATTATCACTCGCGTCGCTTAAACACCGATCAGGCTTCCCAGCGCTGGGATCAACCCGGCCCCGACCAGTGTCGAAAGCACCACCTGTAGATTGAAGCGGCGATGCGCCTCGGGCAGCAGGTCGCTTGCACCCACATAAATAAAGGCGCCGGCCGTGAACCCCACCAGTGGCTCGAACCAATCAGCCGGAAACGCGCCAGCCAGGAGCGCACCCAGCGGCGTGAATCCGGCGTCCATCGCCAGGGCGACCAGGGTCGCGGGTACACCATAACCTGCACCGCGCATGATAGCCGCCGTCGCAAAGCCGCGCGGCACCTCGTGGACGAACACGGACGCGGCGACGAGCAAGCCCAGCCCTGGCGCCACGGCGTAGCCGACGGCGATGGCCACCCCGTCAATCAAGCTCTCCGCAGCGATGCCGATGACCGCCACCCAACCGATGGTGTGGGCTTCGCACTCGGCTTCGCCACAGGTGTGGATCATCACCAGTTTCTCGACCAGGTACAGCCCGAAGAAGCCCAGGGCCAGGGCCGCCGCGTTGTGGGCCTTCATTTCGGGGATCAGGTCGACCAGGGCAATCGCGACCATCGCCCCGGCGGCAAAGCCGACCAGGTAGCGCTGCTTCAGAGTCCGCAGGCGTGTGAACAGGGGCAGCGCGCCGCCGATCAACGTCGCCGCTGAAGTGATCAGGGCGTAAAGCAGGGCAATCATCAAGCATCCTTATCAGTGTAGGCCTCCATTTTTCGTATTTGGCAGCCGGTAGACGCAGATACCACAGCAGATCACCAGGAGCACCGCCAGCAGCCCAACCGCCACCAGCCCGGCCACCCGGAGGCCGAACAGTGGCAACACGATCAGGCCCACCAGAACCAGGCTGCACAGCCAGACCATCAGGGTCAATGCCATCGTCTCCGACAGACCGACCCGCTGTGATAGATGTTTCATGGCCCTTTCTCCCTTCAGGACCTCAATGGCCGGCCGCACGGCGCTTGAAGTAGCCGGTGACCAGCGGCATGCTGACGATCATGCTCAACAAGAAGACCCACGCCGCGCCGCCGAAGCGGGCCACAGGGGTGTACCTGCCCACCCAGGCCGCGGCCGCCAGAAACGCCAGCGCTGCGAACAACGATATGCTGATGTACGTAGCTGCGCTGCGCAGCGCAACCTTCTTCTCCAACTTTTCGGCTTGTTCCATCCTGACCTCCTACTGGCGCACGTGTCTCAATATGATTCGCTTATTTCACGTTCCATTCCCCGCGACGGGTACGCGGGTGAGTGGGGCCTGCGCTGCACGTCGCTGTTGGCGCTGCAGCTCGCGCTTCAGGGGCGGCACGTAGCCCCGCATGCGCAGGGTGTTCAGGGTCACCGTCACCGAGCTGACCGCCATCAGGAAGGCGGCCCACTCCGGGCTGACCACGAGCTTGAAGGCCGGGTACAGCAGCCCTGCCCCGATAGGGATGCTCAGGGTGTTGTAGACGAAGGCCCAGAACAGGTTCTCCTTGACCTTGTGCATGGTGGCCCTGGCCACCTCGATGGCGACGACCACGTCGCGCAAATCCTCTTTGATCAGGATGACATGCCCCGTCTCTTTGGCGATGTCGGTCCCCGACCCGATGGCGATGCCCACGTTGGCCTGGGCCAGGGCGGGTGCATCGTTCACCCCGTCGCCGACCATCGCCACCTTCCGGCCCTGCCCCTGCAGCTTCTTTACTTCCTCAGCCTTGTCCTGGGGCAGGACTTCGGCCAGGACGCGGTCGATGCCCACCTGGCGGGCAATCGCCTCGGCTGTGCGCCGGTTATCGCCAGTGAGCATGGCCACTTCGA
>JBBITV010000455.1:0-3504 GCA_037440585.1 Chloroflexota bacterium | reverse complement strand
CCTGGTTACCATTACCGTGATCGCCCCAACGGGGAGCCGGGCGGAGGTCCTGGCGAAGGTCGCCTTCCTCCTCGGGCTCGAGGACGGCATCGCCTACGTGGATCGCGAGCCGTCAGCGGCCGCCTTGGCAATTACCAGGGACGGAATGTTGTTCGGAACGCAGAATATTGAGGATTACCTGGAACTTGAGGAAGAGCCTCTCAGTCCGGAGTCCGGAGCCCGGAGTCACAATTCAGGTGGAATGGTTGAGAGCGATGGATAAAGAAGAGCGACCACAAGTTGGAATCAGTGGGTTAGCGGCCGTCAGCGCAGGGGCGGGGCTGGGCATCATCCTGGGGCTGCTCCTTTTCTGGTGGTTACCCCTGACTGAAACTCCCTTGACTGTCAACTTGGGATTTGGGATTTGGGATTTGGGATTTGGAACTTCCGAAAAGGTCTTCTGGTTTGCGAGCCGGAGTGCGGCGATCATCGCTTATGTGGCCCTGACTGGCTCCGTGGCATGGGGACTGATGGTCAGCAGCAAGGTCACCGATGGCCTGATCTCCCGGCCGATCAGCTTCGCATTGCACCAGATCCTTTCGCTTGTGGCGGTTGGTTTCAGCGGGCTCCACGCAGTCGTACTGCTCGGTGACCGGTTTATCCAGTTCACCTGGATTGACCTGGTGCTGCCTTTACATGCGACTTATCGACCGGCGGAAGTCGCACTGGGCATTTTCGGCTTCTACCTGGTGGCGGTCGTGACCGGGAGTTTCTACGTACGGCACCTGATCGGACAGCGAGCGTGGCGGCTACTCCACTATCTGAGCTTCCCGACGTACGTGCTGGTCACCGCCCACGGTGTCCTGAGCGGCACCGACTCGAAACAACCGGCGATGCAGTACATGTATCTCGCCACCGCCGCATGCATCCTCTTTCTTGTCTATTACCGTATCTTGATTGAGCGCCGACAACGTCCAGCCCGGCTGGCGACAGCCAGCCAGCCTCAAGCGGTTTCCGCCCGCTAGTCCCGCCAGCCGGCTGAAGCCCACTGTCAAAGATAAAAACCTGCCGCTGCTCGTCAGTATCCTTTCAGCATTTCGTCAGTATATGTCGTATATGTCGATGAACATGAATGACATCGCAGCCCAGGGCTCCCGACCCGGGAAAGTCAGCGATGCAGAAATGGCTGGTCTCCTGCGCCGGGCGCAGCGTTACGAGCGCGCTGCATTCGACCGCCTATATGTGCTCTACGCAGACAAGATCTATCGTTACATCCGCTATCGAGTTCAGGATCAGCACGTCTCCGAAGACCTGACAGCGGAGGTTTTCTTGCGTCTACTGGAAGGCATTCACGCTTTTCGAGTGACGGAGCGCGATCAGGTTGCCATCTTTTCTGGCTACCTGTATCGTATCGCGCACAACCTGCTTTACGATTATTATCACCGTCAGGCTCGCCGGCAGGTCACTCCATTGGATGAGCGGGTAAGGGATCTAGCAGAGAGTCAGCGGACCTGGATTGAAAAAGGGCTCACTGACGCGCAGCTCCATGCAGCCATTAGCGAGTTGACAGATGAACAGCAACAGGTCCTGGTCATGAGATTCTTCGAAGACATGAGCAATGCCGAGGTGGCCAAAGTGATGGGCAAGACGGAAGGCGCGATCAAGGCGCTCCAGCATCGCGCCCTGCGGCCCTCGAGCGCATTCTTACCCGACCCAAGCCACGGGAGGAGCCGGTGTGAACCTGGACCTGGTCCTGAATGAATGCCTGGAAGCCCTCCGGGCCGGCGCCTCTGTCGATGAGTGCCTGGCGCGCTACCCGGATAACGCGCGCGAGTTGGAACCGCTTCTTCGCGTGGCGGTGCGGTTGCGGGTGGCGGAGCCGCTCACTTTGGGCCCGGCGGCCCATGCTACGGGTCGTCAAAAACTGGGAGCGGCCGTGGAGGCCAAGGCGGCAGCCGCCGGCGAGCGGGCCAGGCCAGCCGAGTCGCTGAAGCTCAGGCTGCAAACCTGGCTGTGGCCACTGGACATCCGACCTCTGCCGCGGCTGGCCATGGCGTTTGAAGCGTTGCTGATCGTCGCTTTCGTCGGCGGGGTGTTTGTCGCGATGTCGGCGAGGAGCTTGCCAGGCCAGCCGCTATACCCGGTCAAGCGGGCCATGGAGTCCGTAAGCGTGGCCCTGACCCCGGACGCGGCTTCCCAGGCACGTCTCCACTTGACCCTGGCGGAGCGGCGGCTGGCAGAAGCTGAGACACTGCTTCGGCAGCAAGGCTGGCTGGACGAATCTTCTCTAGCCGAGTGGAGTGCGGAACTACGCGGTGCACTGGCTGCGATAGACCAGGTGGCGGAGCTGGAGACCGTCCAGGAACTGCTGGCGCTGTTCGACGCGCGCGTCGGTGAACAGCAGGCCGTCCTGGAGGCGCTACTGGCCCAAACCGGGGGTGAAACGCACGAAAGTCTGCTGGTTGCATCCAGGACGGCCGCTGCCTACCGGCAGCTCGCAGCCGACGAGCTTGGCGAGCGAGAGCGCCTGGAACCCACGCCCGTGGGAACGCCGTTGCCTACGCGGACGCCTGAGCCGAGCCGCACGCCAGTGAGCGCCCCGACGAACACCATGACGCTCACGCCGACACCCAGCGCATCACCGACGTGGACACCGCCGCGGGCGACACGCACGCCAGGACGTGCTATCGGCGACGAGACCCACGAGCCGACCCAGACGCCAACCGCGCCTGGTCCAACCACATCGCCGAGGCCGCCAACTGAAACACCCGAGCTACACCCGACGCAGGTTCCGGAACCGACGCCGACCCGCGAAATCCGGCCAACGCCAAGGCCTACAAAGACGGAGCGTCCCAAACCAACCGAGGTGCCACCGACACCGCGACCGACCGAGCGCCCGGAGCCGTCGCCCACGGCTGAGCCTACAGAGAAACTAGAGCCGACCCACGTGCCCGAACCGACCAAAACACGCAAGCCCGGCGATTAACCAGACGCTTCGGCTGCACGTCACGCAAGCGGTCTCGGCATAAATGCGACATACGCCGTTGATCAATCTGGATCGGCGAGCGGGCCAGGAAATACCATTTCCTGGCCCGCTCGCTTTACTTCCGTCACGCCGTGGCGCCACGAGGCGCCGTTATATGAACGCATCACACCTGAACCGCGGGTTGGCACCACATCGAAGCTGGCCGATAGCTGCGGCGTATCACGGCCCGGACGCGGGCGGCCAGCTCAGCCGGATGGATCGGCTCGGTCAGGTAATCGTCCGCGCCGCGCTCCAGCCCGGCGATGCCCATATCATCTTCGCCCTGGCCTACGAGGGTGATGATCGGCACCGGAGATTCTTTGCGCAGGCGGCGGCAGATACGCAGACCCGCCCGGCCCAATGTCCTCAGGTCGAGCACGACCAGCGTGGGCGTCTCCAGGCTATCCAGACTTCGGAGCCGCGCCTGGCGGCCTGCCGCCCCGATCGTCTCGAAATTCGTCTCAAGGCTCTCCAGGATCGGCCGCGTTCGCGTGCCCTCC
>JBBITV010000454.1:0-3509 GCA_037440585.1 Chloroflexota bacterium | reverse complement strand
TGATCCAAAACCAGCCCATCCAGGTTCAAGTCCAGGCAGTAGCGCGGCTGGTGTATGGCGTGTTCAGCGCCTGGGTGCTTGCGCATAGAGATTTCCATAACTAACACCTCCGCAGCTAGCTGATAGCTGATAGCTGATAGCTGATAGCATCCTGCCATCAGCCATCTGGATACGCTCTCACGCCGGGCTGCCCGCAGTCCTGGGAGTTATGCCGGCGCCCCGCGGCAGGTTGGGTACTGGCCACACGCCACGGGCGACCTCGGGGCCGGCCGGATAGGCTAACATCCCCATCTCCGGGAGGTCCAGGCCCTGCAGCTCGGCCTCGGGCGAAACGCGGAGGCCGACGACGTAATCCAACACCTTGAAGAAAACGTAGCTAGCGCCGAAGGCCCAGACGAAGGCCACGACGCCGCCAATGGTTTGGGCTGCCAGTTGTGAGGCGTCGCCGTAGAACAGGCCCTTGACCGTCAGGCCACCGTAGTTCATCGTGCCGTCGGCGAACAGACCTACGGCGATCTGGCCCCACAGACCACAGGTGCCGTGGACCGAGACCGCCCCCACCGGGTCGTCTACCTTCATCACGCGCTCAAAGAAGGCCACTGACAGGCAGACCAGCACGCCGGCTATGGCACCAATGATGAATCCGTTCATTGGGCTGACGAAGCCGCTGGGTGCGGTGATGCCTACCAGCCCGGCCAGTACGCCGTTGGCCGTCATGCCTGGGTCGGGCTTGCCGGTTGTGATCCACGTGTAGACCATGGCGGCCAATCCGCCGCTGGCCGAGGCCAGCATGGTTGCCACGGCCACCAGCCCAATGCGCAAACTGCCGTTTCCGGAAGCGCCAAGGGTGCTGCCAGCGTTGAACCCGAACCAGCCGAAGATCAGAATGAATGTGCCCAGCAGGGCCAACGTCAGATTGTGGCCGGGGATGGCGTTGGGAGTGCCATCCTTGTTGAACTTGCCCAGCCGCGGCCCGAGAGCCAACGCCCCGGCCAGGGCGGTCCAGCCGCCGATGGCATGAACCACGCCGCTACCGGCAAAATCGATGTAACCGGCGCCCAGGCCGATCTTGCTGAGCTGGCTTAGCCAGCCGCCGCCCCAGGCCCAGTTGCCATAGATGGGATAGATGATGGCCCCGACGAACAGGCCGTAGATGCAGAAGGGCAGCCACCTGAAGCGCTCGGCCATCGAGCCGGTGGGGATCGTCGCGGTCGTGTCCATGAACACCAACTGGAACAGGAACATCACCGCCACGGCCACGTCGTACGTACCGGACAGGAAGAAGCCCTTGGTTCCGAACAGGCCCCAGTCGATACCGCCGATGGGGATCGTGAACTCGCCGTTCAGGATACCCAGACCGCCCAGGTTGCCGACCCCCACCAGGCCCACGCCACCGAACTGCAGAGCGAAGCCCATGATGAAGTAACCGGTCATGCCCAGCAGGTAGACGACCAGGTTCATTGTCATAGTGTGGGCAGCGTGTTTGGCCCGGGTGAAGCCCGTCTCGACCAGGGCGAAGCCGGCTCCAAAAAACGCGACCAGATAGCCAGTGAGTAGCGTCCAGACGAAGTTGATGCCCAACCGGTTCTGGTTGACCAGGTCAGCCAGCTTCACGGCGAATGGCTCGCTGGTCTGAGCCGCCTTGAAATCGTCGGCGGTAATGGTACCAGGGGCGACACCGGTCAGGTCTGTGCCCGCCCCGGTCTGGGTACCGCTGGGATCCTCCTGCGGTTCGGGCCCATCGGCGAACGCCAGGCCAACCACCAGGCTGAACAGGAGCACCAGGACAGGCAAAGCCAGTAAAATTGTTTTCAGAATCGTGAGAAGGGATTTGCGTTTCAACACAGACGCCTCCTATCGCGAAAGTTCGAGATCACCAGTCGCACACAGGCGTCGCGGCCAGCTCAACGTTGAGCATCCCCCAGGAGCATCATCGAGGATCAAAGCGAGGGATAAGTGCGCGGTATTTGACTGTCAGGACTTCCGCACCTGGCTATAGTCAAATGCGCAACTGCGTAAGTCCTGGGATTGTACCCGATGAATTCTCGAATCACCCCCTTTCTCCCAGGGTCCTGTCAAAGTCGGTCTTCTGTCAACGAATGGGAAACGAATAAACGAATCGCGCGGACTCTGGTATTCGTTTATTCGTTTCTGGATTCGTTGACAGAGACTTTAGCAGGGCGCGACCTTTCCCCTCGATGGACCTTCTTCACATACTTCTTTAACAGCTTGAGCACCTCTGGCTGGCGGCTGGGCGAGACGAACAGGCTGTACGACGCGAAGCGGCCCGGCGCATTGAGCCGGATTCGCGTGCCCTGCACGGCGTAGTTTTCGAAGTCGGCCCACCGCCGGAACAGGACATTGTTGAGCGCCACACCCTCACTGGTGAACAGGTAGCGCGCGGGTACAAGCAGGATGGCGAAGGCGATGGCGATGACCACCAACTCCAGCGGGTACGTCACCCAACCGCCGAGCGTGCCCAACAGCAGGATCAGGCCCATGGCATATAGATTGCGCCGCTGCACCAACATCCGCTCGCGCAGCGACAGCCGGTGCTCGCCCAGCACCTGGCCCGTGACCTGCTGGCCGATGGGCACACGGACCTGCATTAGCATCAGGATGATCATGAGCCCAAACAACGGGATAACGAGCATCGTTGTTCCCCCGTTTCAAGCCGCAGACTTCCGAAGTCGGAACGGAAAGACCGCCTGCCGTGTGAAGCTGCCTTTCGCCCGGTCACGCGCCTGCATAAGCAGTTCCTGGGCCACCAGGCGGGACTCAGGCGACGGTGCCGGCAGGGCCAGTGCCGTTCTTAGCTCAGCCACGGCATCCGGGAAGAACCCCAGCCGATAGAAGAACTCGCCGCGCTTCAGCCGGACAATGAACTCGCCCGGGCCATGCTTCAGCGCCAGGTCCATCTCGACTCGCGCATCGGCAACCTGATAGTGCCGCACCAGGAGCGCGCCGAGGTATGCGTGGGCAACCGCCTGTGCCGGATCAAGATCCAGCGTCCGGCGCAGGGCCGCCTCAGCCTGGTTTAGATCGCCGCGGTGCAGGTGTGCGATCGCCAGGCCCAGGTGCGCGCGCGGGTCATCCGGCGCGACGCTGCACGCCTCGGCCAGCAGCGCCAGCGCCCGCTCCAGATCGCCCTGCTGCAATGCAGTGTAACCCTGCTCAAGCATGGGAACTGCCCACCGTGGCATCTCCTCCAGCCGGGCGCCGCACCTCTGGCAAAACTGGGCGCTTTTCTCGCACTGGCGACCACACTCCGGGCAGAACATCGGCCACCTCCCTCGCCCCGACTACGAGTCGAACACAGTCAATGGCACCAGAGCCGGCGTCGGCACACCTTCGGGCGCGCTGCGGAAGGTGAGCTTCAGCAGCAGCGGTGTCAGCAGCGTCGTCACAACGGTCATCAGGACAACCGTCGAGAAGATCTGCTGATTGATAAGCCCGCTGCCCAGCCCCAGCGAAGCGATAACCAGCGCCACTTCGCCCCGGGCCACCAT
>JBBITV010000453.1:0-3524 GCA_037440585.1 Chloroflexota bacterium | reverse complement strand
CCCTACATCAGCACCGTCGAAGGCGTGGTCGGCAGCAATCTATTGACGGTCAAGTTCTCCAGAGGAGTTTACACGAATCCAGGCGCATCGGGCGCACTGGTTCCGGCGGACTTCGTGTTCACCGACACAGACAATGGACGCACCATCACCGGTGTGACGCATACAGCCGGCAGCTCGACAGCCGTGCTGACATTGAGCTCGGCTCTTGATGGCACGAACGACTTCGGCGTCGATACCCTGGCCGCAGCCAGCAACGCCATTTTCGACAACTACAACAATGCTGCCGGCACAGCGGCCGTAACGATTTTCATGACAGCCAGTTGTCCGACCGGGCAGGTGACTTTCAATCTGAACGAGGCCCCCGGATCAGCATACGTTTACGACACTCAATCGATCTTGGCCGGACAGGTAATTGGGTCAGGCGCCTTGACCGGGAATGAATTCTCAGGCGACGGCAGCAGCCGGTATGTCAATTTCGCGAATAACGACAAATGCCTGCAAGCATCGACTGAACTGACCTTAGAGGCGCGGATCAAGCCGGTAGTTGCTTCAGGCACCGGCCAGGACCTCCGGCACATATTTGACCGGGCCGGCGGGGGTGGCAATTACCAGATGACGGTCTGGCGCGGCAACGGCATGGCCGGGTTCACCCCTTACAACGCCCCGTCCGGAGAGGCCTCCATCGCTCTATGGATCAGGGTGGCCAACAACAATGGAGGCGACTGGTACAAGCCCGTGCTCACGAACTATTCCGGCGCAGCCACTGGCTCTGAAAATAATTGCCCGATAGTATCCGACCACTGGTATCAGGTGAAAGCAGTCTGGAACACCAACAAACTCGGGGGGACGCCCGGCCAGGTCTTCCAGCCGGCCGATATCTTCATCGACGACCAGGGAACGGATGGAAATGGCACGGGTGAGAATTGGTCAGGTTTAGTCAACTGCACGGATACTGACCAGTCTTTGAAGAAAGATGTCAAGAAGTTCTATACAGGCGATCAGATTGCCATGGCTGATTATCGTTTCAGAATCGGCTCCAACAGTGTTACGCCAGGGAACTTCTTCAACGGCCTGATCGACTGGATTGTGTGGAAGGGCACTGCCGACACCACGGTCGCTCTGTCCACCACCAGGCAGGAGTTCTTGGAGCCTGCACTCAGGCTTTTCGGCCTGGAGGCCTTCCGCTGGTTCCAGCAGGTGCTGGCCAACCCCATCAGGCGCTAGCTGGGGCATCCTCGCCCACTTAGAGCTTGTCTGAAAAGCCCATCCCTAGTGTTCGTAGTGCGCATGGATTCGCTTCGCTCACCACAAGCTTCAGTGCGCTATTTAGGCGCTGGATAGACGCCCACTACGAACCTTTTCAGACAAGCTCTTAGAACCGCTGTGCAAGCCCTCACGACCGCATGATTGACAAGTGTGGGGATTTACACTATACTGGGATCGCTCCACGCAGACTGGACCAATGATTAATGACCAAATCCCAAAGCTGCTCATATTAACCTGTACCTTGCTGGCCCTGGCGAGCTGCAGCCAGGGCACACCGGGCCCCACACCCGTGCCTCTGCCGACTTCGACGCCGCTCCCCGGTCGCCGGGTGGCTGAGTATTACCCCACCTTTAGACCATCTGCCAGCCTGGGCCGGGCGCTCTATGGGGCGAACTGTGCATCCTGCCACGGGGACCAGGGTAAAGGTGATGCGCCGGAGGCGCGCTTCATGAACCCGAAACCCTCCAACTTCACCGATCCCCAGGTCGCGCGGCAGGCCACACCCAGTAATTCCTTTCGTGCTGTCACTAGGGGCGTCCTTGGCTCGGCAATGATCTCTTTCGATATCGCCCTCACGGAAGAACAACGCTGGAACGTCGTATTTTACGAACGCTCGCTGGGCACGACACGGGAGCGCATCGACCGGGGTCGCACGGTTTATCAGGGGAAGTGTGCTGCCTGCCACGGGGTGTCTGGCCAGGGTGATGGCCCACAGGCGGCGGGCCTGCCTCGCCGCCCGGCCAACTTCGCCGACGCCAGATTCATGGCAGCGCTCAGCAGCCAGGACCTGTTCCAGGCCATGACCCGGGGTACACAGAATCAACCCGACCACGTCTTCACCGATCTGAGTGAGGACGATCGGTGGGCGATGGCTGACTTTCTGTGGACTTTCATCTACGACGCCGACGCATTCTGAAGGCGGGCGTCATGGGGTCATTGAAGTAGCATGTTGTCGATCAGCCGGGTCGTGCCGATCCTCACCGCCAGTGAAGCCAGGGCGCGGCCCTCGACGCGGTCCAGTTCGACAAGAGTGCGCGGGTCAGCGACGCTGACGTAATCGGGCCGGGCCAGTGGCTCAGACGCGATGAGATCGAGCATGGCGCGGCGCAAGTTACCAGCGTCGCGCTCACCAGCGGCGTAGAGTTGGCGGGCGCGCTGCAAGGCGCGGTACAGGACGGTGGCGGCCTGGCGCTCATCGGGGTTGAGGTAGACGTTGCGGCTGCTCATCGCCAGGCCGTCCGCCTCGCGGACGGTCGAGCAGACAACAACTTCCAGGTCGAAGTCGAGGTCGCGGACCATTTGCTGGATCACTACCACCTGCTGCGCGTCCTTTTGACCGAAATACGCGCGTGTGGGCTGAACAATATTAAGCAGCTTGGCGACGACAGTAGCCACGCCCCGGAAATGCCCTGGCCGGGCCAAACCTTCTAACCGCTCCGTGATCTCCTCGACCACCACGTAGGTGTGATACCCCGGCGGATACATCACGTCGGCAGATGGCGCAAAGACCAGATCGACCCCCTCGCGCTGGAGCAGGTCTAAATCGCGCGGAAGGTCACGCGGGTAGCGGGCGAGATCCTCGCGTGGGCCAAACTGGGTAGGATTGACAAAGATGCTGGCTGCCACGTAATCATTCTCTGCCCGCGCGCGGCGCGCCAGGGACAGGTGTCCCTCGTGGAGGTAGCCCATCGTCGGCACCAACCCCAGGCTACCGGCCAGGGGCTTACGTTTTGCTCGGAATTCTTCGACCGTGGTACAGACTTCCATACTCGCCTCATAGACGGAATTGATAGCCGGACTCCACGGCACGCACCAGCTCCGCCAGCAGCCGGTTTACCGGCGTCGGGACGCCTAGCCGCTCCCCCTCGCGGGCGATGGCTCCGTTGATGGCGTCTACCTCTGTCCGGCTCCCCCGCAGCACGTCCTGCAACATCGACGACCGGTTGGTCGCGGTGCGGCGAGCGACGTCCCGCACCTGGGCCACCGGATCGGGGTAGGGGAGCTGAATACCGCGTGCGCTAGCCACTTGCGCCGTCTCACGGGCGGCATCGGCCATGAGCGCGGCAGCCGCCGGAATCTCGAGCAAGGCGCCGTTGGGGACGCGGAGCAATGCGGTCAAGGCGTTGATCCCGGCGTTCACCACCAGCTTGCCCCAGACGAGCCCGTCCACGTTCTCCGAAAGAGTGGTCTCGAATCCGGCCACATTGAACAAATCAGCCGCAATCTGCACGCGTGGGGCGATCTCAGGCCGGACGCCC
>JBBITV010000452.1:281-3534 GCA_037440585.1 Chloroflexota bacterium | reverse complement strand
ATCGACGGAGCGCAGCATATAGGCGATGAAGGCATCGCGGCTGAAAAGGGCCTGGCTGTCCGGGTGCAACAGGTCGTACATGCGGCCGTAATCGCCCTGGCGCATGTAGGTGTAAACCTCCATCATGGCGGCGCGCGGGTCGGTAGTCGCCGGGGTTGATGGATTCAGGCGCACGACGATGGCGGGTGGGCTGGGCGAGGGTTGGACGCGGGTCTGCTCGAAGTCTGGCGCTGAGATGACCAGGGTATCTGACCGGGTCGAAGCGATGCGAAAGTAGCCGTTGGCGTCAGTACGGACGACATTGTACCCGGCGTAAATGGTGGCGTTGGCGATGGGCTGACCGGTCATGGCGTTGCGGACGTAACCCTCAGTAAAGAAAACGCCGGCCGGAACGCTGGGGGGCATAGGCTGGGCCGTGGGCAGTGGGGTCACACCCGGGACCACGATTAAGGGGATCGCCTCCAGCTTATCCAGGGGGATTGTCACGTAGCCGGAATAAGTCCAGCCACGCTGTCCATCCGGCGCCTGGACAAGGACCCACCCCGCCGCCACCCGGCCTTCCAGGGCAACCACCTGATCTTTCCTGATCTGCCCGACGACCACCGCGTTTGGGTCTGGTGCCAGGTAAAGGTTGGTGTCGCGAACAACGATGCCGGTAGG
This sequence comes from Chloroflexota bacterium, assembly GCA_037440585.1. GTDB lineage: Bacteria > Chloroflexota > Anaerolineae > Epilineales > JBBITV01 > JBBITV01. Next base: position 2,874 of record JBBITV010000452.1, on the reverse strand, counting down.
TCCGGGGAGGAGGGCACCGCCGGGCGTTGGGATGAACGTTCCGGCTGGAGCCGGGATAGCCTCGCCGGGGGAGGGCAGGAAACCAGCCGGTGTGGGTGAGGCGGCGGGCGTTGGGGTCTGACCACCGGGCAGAAACCGGCAACTGGCGGCTGTGAGGTAAGAGAGAGCCAGCAAAACGACCACAAGCAGGTTCGTACGTGACACGTTATGCTCTCAACATGGCGTGCTGCCACGCCACCTGCGCTCGTAGCCCAGTCTCGATACCGACCTTGGGTGACCAGCCCAACACCTCCCGTGCCTTGTGCGCATCCGCCAGTGCGTGGCGCTGTTCGCCGGGGCGCGGCGGAGCGTGGACGATCTTCGCCTTCCGGCCGGTGATCGTCTCCAGCACCTCGATGACCTGGTTAGCCGAGACCTGGCTACCGCCACCGATGTTGAATACCTCCCCGGTCGAGCCGTGCGCCATGGCCAGCAGGTTGGCCTCGACGCAGTCAGAGACGAAGGTGTTGCCGCGCGTCTGATCACCGTCGCCGAACACGGTGATGGGACGGTTGTGGAGCAGGGCGTCAATGAAGATGTAGTAACCCATGTCCGGTCGCTGGCGCGGGCCGTAGATGGAGAAGTAGCGCAGGATGGTGAAGGGCAGGCCGAAGTTGGCGCCATAGGCCTGGACCAGGTGCTCGGCAGCGAGCTTAGTGACGCCGTAGGGCGAGACCGGGCGCAGCGGCGTCGTTTCGTCGCCAGAGGCTTCGCAGCCGTAGACCGACGAGGTCGAGGCGTGGATGAGGTGCCGGACGCCCACAACGAGGGACGCTTCGAGAAGCCGCTGAGTCGCCAGCAGATTGCACGTCATGTACTGGCCGAATTCGGTCCAACTGCGCAAAAGCCCGGCCATCTCCGCCTCGTGGTGGACGACTTCGACGCCGTCGAGGAGCGGCGCCAGGTTTGCCGTGCGCAGGTCGGCCTCGACGAAGCTGAAGGCGGGGTGCGTGAGGAGTTCCCGCAGGTTGCGTTCTTTAATGGGGCGCGGATAGTAGGGAATAAAGGCATCCACGCCGATCACCTGGTGCCCCTCAGATACCAGCCGTTCGCACAAGTGGGAGCCGATGAAGCCGGCCGCGCCGGTGACCAGGCAACGCATCCGCCTACTGACCGCTAATACGCATTCCGGTCGGTGAACATCTTCAGGACCGTTTTCAGGATGATCTTGAAGTCGAGCAGGAGCGACCAGTTCTCGATATACCACAGGTCGTACTTGGTACGCTCCCAGATAGAGGTGTCGCCGCGCATGCCGTTGACTTGCGCCCAACCGGTGATCCCGGCTTTTTCGCTGTGGCGGTCCATGTAGCGTGGGATGCTCTGGCGGAACTCTTCGACGAAGACCGGACGCTCCGGCCGCGGGCCGACGACGCTCATCTGGCCCAGGAGTACGTTGATAAACTGGGGCAGCTCGTCCAGGGAGAACCGGCGCAAGAATCGGCCGACCCGGGTGCGGCGCGGGTCGTTGGGGCGCGCCCAGACGGGCCCGGTTTCAGCCTCGGCGTCTGCGCGCATCGTCCGGAACTTGATGACCTGGAATGGCCGGGCATCCAGTCCCATGCGCTCCTGGCAGTAGAACACCGGCCCGGGCGAGTCGAGCTTGATGAGCAAGGCGATGAGCAGCAAGAACGGCGAAAGGAAAATGAGCACCAGCGCGCTGAAGACGACGTCCACCGCCCTTTTCAGGGTCAGCTTCCAGCCCCGCAGGGCGATATCGCGCACAGTTAACAGCGGCAGGCCATCCAGGTGGCCGATGCTGAGCTCGGAGGCCATGATCTGGAAGACGTCGGGGAAGACTTTGATGCTGACTTTTTCACGGTGGCAACGAGAGATGATGTCCAGCAGCTCGGCATGGGATGCGTCGGGCAGGGCGATGATGACCTCATCGATGCCGTAACCGTCGATGATGGCTTCCAGGTCGCGAATGGGGCCGAGCACCTGCACCCCGGCCTGGGCAGTCCGGGATTCGTCCCCATTGCCGGCCTCGCGAGTGACCTCGGACGCTGCAAGGGGCTGGGCCAGGAAGTCGCCGACCGTCTCCCATTCTGCAGCGGGCGGCGCTGGCTGCTGCTCGACTAGGTTGTCCACAAAGCCCACGACCTGGTAGCCGAGGTTGGGTGCGCGCCGGATGCGCTCCGCCATCGTGCGGCCAATTTCATTGGCGCCGACAATGAGCACCCGGTCCGCACCGATAGCGTGGGCGCGCAAGAATCTCTGCAGGGCGGTTTGAAGGAAGCGGCCCCAGGTCACCAGCACCACGGTCAGTAGCCAGGCATAGACGACGATCCAGCGCGAGTACTCGAGGCGGTTGAAGATCAAGGACGTGAAGGCAATCGACATGAATGTGCCGACCGAGATGGTCGAAAACAGGGTGGCAACCTCATCGATCCCGAACTGGCTGCGTTGGCGATGGTATAACCGGGCAAAGAAGAACATGCTGAGGAGGGTGATGACCTGGATGACAAACATCCCGGTGTAAGTGTTGAAGGGGGGTGGTTCCAGGGGCGTTTCCTTGTTGCGGATGAAATAAAGCTGGTATGCCAGGTAAAAACCT
>JBBITV010000452.1:0-271 GCA_037440585.1 Chloroflexota bacterium | reverse complement strand
AGCGCGACGGTGACCAGGTCGGTCGCCGCCATGCTCAGGTTAAAGAAGGCCTGGGCCTTGCGCTTCATCGGGGCACCTCATGGGCATCATCCGGCCGAGGAGCCAGGGGCCGGACCAGGTCGCGTGCCATGGCCAGTCCTCCCCAGAGGGCGATCCCGCCCAGGACCAGCCAGTTGAGCCAGAAGGGGGTGTTGGCGGCATAGTGCTTTTTGTGAAAGAGCGCCATCGCGCGGTAAAATTCGACTTTAGCCTTGCGACTGTGGCGGCTGGC
>JBBITV010000451.1:0-3561 GCA_037440585.1 Chloroflexota bacterium | reverse complement strand
CACCGCGTCCTGCGCCGAGTGCCACAACCACCGTCCCGGCGTGCGTTTCAAGGGCGAAGAGGACTAGCCGGGCTCTCGGGAGACTTGCGCGCCCATGACGGGGGTGCTATACTATGGCTGATGAGTGCACCTCTACGCGAGAAGACGACCACCCTCTTGCTGATCGAGGACGACGAAAGTATTGCCGAGCCCCTGCTCTTTGGCCTTAGAGACGCGGGTTTTCAGGTGCTCCATGCGATGGACGGCGATCGGGGCCTGGAACTGGCCCGTACCGGGCAGCCGGACCTTATTTTGCTGGACGTGCTGCTCCCTGGCATGGATGGCTTTGCTCTATGCCGCACCCTGCGTCGCGAGTCAACCGTACCCATCCTCATGCTCACCGCCCGGGGCCAGGAACTGGACCGGGTCATGGGGCTGGAAATAGGGGCCGACGACTACATTGTCAAGCCCTTCAGCTTTCGGGAGCTCCTGGCGCGGGTGCGGGCCGCACTCCGCCGCCGCGAGCTGGATCGCGGCCAGGCAGCCCTTCCGGGTGAGCGGCTTCAGGTTGGCGAAATCGTGTTGGATCGTACTGCCCACCAGGTGTGGCGTGCCGGTCACCTGATCGATCTCCGGCAGCGGGAGTTCGAGTTGCTGCGGGTGCTGATGGAAAACGCCAACAAGGCCATCCCGCGCCAGGAATTGCTGGATCACGTCTGGGGCGAGGACTGGATCGGAGACACCCGCACGCTGGACGTGCACATCCGTTGGTTGCGGGAGAAAATAGAAGATGACCCTTCAGCGCCGCGCTACATTGAGACCGTTCGTGGCTACGGCTACCGCCTGGTGGACCCCAGTGCTGCGCCGCTTAATCCCCCGTAGTTTGCGGAGCCGCCTGTTACTCACCTATCTGGTCCTGATGGTGCTGGGATTGGGGAGCCTGATCTTGTGGACCGGCCTGCGCCTCCAGTTTGCCGCAATTGAACAGGCCGAACACGACCTGGAACTGGAATCCCTGATCATTGCCAATGCCCTGCGTGAGCCATTGGAAAAATGGGGTGAAGGTACAGGCAAAGACAAAGAGGACAACGGGCGCCCACTGGATACCCTGGTACGCTCTTACGCCCAGAGCGCCGGCGCGCGCGTGACAGTCATAGACCCTACTCTCCAGGTTCTCCTCAGCTCCGACGAGGCCGTACCGGCCCACCTGGAGCACAATCATCCGGAGATCGTAGCCGCACAGTCAGGCCGCGAGCTACACGATATCCGTTGGGACGAGTGGCAGAATGAGCAACGGCTGTTTGTCGCCGCGCCGGTCCTGGCAGAAGAGGGCAGGCTGGAGGCTGTGGTTCAGCTCTCCGTCCGCATGGCTCCCATCTATGCCGAAATACAGAGCACCTGGATGAGCCTGGTGGTTGCCGGCGGCGTAGCGCTGGGGGCCACGGTCCTGGTCAGCCTGCTGCTGGCCCGCCAGGTGGCCGATCCTATCCGCAACCTGACGATCGTCACCGAAGAGATGGCCGCCGGCAACCTGGACCAACAGGTCAACCCGGCTGGCCCAGACGAGATCGAGCGCCTGGGCCGGGCCTTCAACCGCATGGCGGAGCGGGTGCGTGAGATGCTGGCCCGCCAACAGACCTTCGTCGCCGACGCCGCTCACGAGCTCCGCTCCCCCCTCACCAGCCTCCGGCTGCGCATCGAGCTGCTCCAGCGCCACAGCCGGGATAACCCTGACCTGGCCCAGCGCTACCTGTTTCAGATGGAGCGCGAAGTGGAGCACCTGCGCCGGCTGGTGGAGCACTTGCTGATCCTGTCCAGCGTGGACGAGGGTCAAGCGCAACCCCGGCTCCCTCTGGACCTGGCGCCCATCCTCTACGATCTGGCCGACGAGATGGGCCCCCTGGTCCAGGCTACTGGCCTGCGCCTGCAGGTGGATGTGCCCCCACACCTGCCGACCGTGGCTGCCCACGCCGATTCCATGCGCATGGTGGTGCGCAACCTCCTGGACAACGCCCTTAAGTACACCCCACCGGGTGGTCAGGTCACATTACGGGCGACGGACACAACGGCTGCCGACCGCCGGCGGTCGGCAGCCGAGACCCCTGCGACAGGCAGGCGGCAGCCGTCGGCGGTCATGATCGAAGTGATCGACACCGGCCTGGGCATTCCGGCGGACGCCTTGCCCCACATTTTTGAGCGCTTCTACCGGGCGGACAAAGCCCGCTCCCGGGCCCAGAGCGGAGCCGGATTAGGGCTCTCTATTGTTAAAGCCATCATCGAAGCCCACGGCGGCCAGGTCAGTGCCGAGAGTACGCCTGGACAGGGCACACGCGTGTGGTTCACCCTGCCGGTGGAAACTGGCGGGATGTGAAAGCTTCACGCCAGAGATGCAGAAGGTGAAATACTGGAGCATGCAGGGCTTTCCCAAAGTAGGCACGACTGTCATTGCGAGCGAAGCGAAGCAATCCCCGCTGTGCTGGAGGAGATTGCTTTGCTTCGTTCCTCTTTATTCCAGGTAACCTTCAACACCACTTTCTGACCCATTCTGGACCAACCTCGGACCGAATTCAGACCTGCCTACGTTACAATAGTTAACAACAATAGTTAACATGGGAAAGACATGGTGGCCACGGATGCACATGGACGCACACGGATTATCCGTATTTATCTGTGCACATCTGTGGCCACACAACTGCGCACAAGAGGTCATGTCATGAAGCGACGAGGAGTTGCTTATTTCACTCTCCTGGTCCTGCTTCTGCTCTTGAGTCTCACCGCCTGTGAGGATCGCTCCGAGTACGTCAAAGTCCGCCTGGCCTCGGCTGGCCGGCCCGCGCCTGTTTTACCGGCAGGACAGCCCGGCAAGATGCCGCTACGCGTGGCCGTGGCAGCCGTCATCTCACCCAAAGGGACGCTGGAGAGCTACGGTGCCCTGTTCGATTACCTGGGCGAGCGCGTGGGGCGCCCGGTCAAACTGATTCAGGGCCCGACCTACGCCGAAGTCAACGAGCTGGTGCGCTCGGGCGACGTAGATGTGGCCTTTATTTGCACCAACGCCTACGTCGAGGGCCACCGCCAGTTTGGGATGGAACTGCTCGTCACTCCCCAGGTTTTGGGAACAGCGACCTATCGCTCATACGTCATCGTACCCCGGTCCAGTGACGCCCAAACCATGCTGGACCTGAAAGGCAAAGTCTTCGCCTTCACCGATCCGATGTCCCACACGGGCCGGCTGGTTCCACTCTGGCTCTTGAGCCAGATGGGTGAGCGTGCAGAAAGCTTCTTCCGTCGCACCCTCTTTACCTACAGCCATGATAACTCCATTCGTGCCGTTGCCGACCGGCTGGTAGACGGTGCAGCCGTCGATAGCCTGGTGTACGACTTCGCCATTGCCCGGGTGCCGCAGTACGCGGCCAGCACCCGAATAATCTGGACCTCATCGCCCTACGCCGCGCCGCCGGTCGTCATCCACCCGGCGCTGAACCCGCAACTCAAGGAGCAGCTTCGCCGGATCTTCCTGGACATGGACGCCGACGAGCGGGGCCGGGCCTTGCAGTTCCACGGCGCCAATCACAAGACCAC
>JBBITV010000450.1:0-3580 GCA_037440585.1 Chloroflexota bacterium | reverse complement strand
CGCTACGACGACCACGCCACGGTTCCAGGCGTAATTGACAGCATCCTGCATCGTCTGGCTACCCTGGGTTCCGCCGAGGCTCATGTTGATCACCCGGGCGCCCTGATCGGTGGCCCAAATGATGCCTTGTGCGATGGCGCTGTGGCTGCCTGAACCCTGCCCATTCAAGACCTTGACGACCAGCACCCGGGTGTTGTAGCCGGCGCCCGCAATCCCTTTACCATTGTTCGTAGCGGCGGCAATGATGCCTGAGACATGAGTCCCATGACCCTGATCGTCCCGGGGGTCGTCGTCATTGTTGACAAAGTCATAGCCAGCGACCAGCTTGCCGGCCAGATCAGGATGGCTAAAATCGGCGCCGGTGTCCAGCACAGCTACCAACACGTCCGGACTACCGGTGGAGAAGTCCCAGGCCTGGGGCACCTGCATCTTGGTCAGTGCCCACTGCTCACTCAAGCGTGGGTCATTCACACTCAGAGTGGAAGGGCGCAGGGTGAGTCCTTCAGTCCAGGGCCCGGAGTCCGGAGTCATCAACTGGTCAGACTTTGGACTTTGGACTAAGTGGCGGGAAGACTCAGGATAGATGGTGACCAGGTAGTTTGGCTCGGCGTACTCTACGAGAGGATTCTTGCGGTAGCTTTCCAGGCGGGCCGGCAGTTCCGTCGGAGGTACTTCCACGACCTGGACGTCGAGACGTTCAATAGTGTACAGGACGGTGGCACCCGCCACCGCGTGGACAGCGGCGATGGCCGTCCCGCCCAGACCGGGTTTGAACTTGACCAAGAGTTGGCCGGGCTCGCTGTCGAGATTTATCCTGGCCATCGGATTGCCGGCGATGGGTGGCGGGGCCGGGTCGATGCTGGGCGGGCGAGGGCCCGGGGGACCGCTTCCCTGAGCGTAGGCAGCAACGGCGGAAAAGAGGAGCACAAGCCCGGCTGCCAGCATCCAGCCCCCGCGTTGGACTGAGTGGCGCATGAGTCACCTCCGTATGTGTTGGACTATGTGGACAGCAGACGGCCAGGTGTGCGCAAAGACCTTCCGCGTTACACGGTGGAACGTTGGCCCGTTACGCCGGCGGTTACGTTTTCGCGTGCCGACGCTCGGCCGTGCAACCGAAGAAGAAGTGGATTCTTCAGAGACGCCCTATGGTTCACCCGTTTTCCATAGAGCATACACTCGATCAGGCACGTCAGGCTGGCGGTACCTTTGAAACGGATGAGCCTGATAGTATTTTCGGCTATTTCGGTGGTTTCTTGAGGGCGAAGAGGTGGAGATGAGCTGAATTTATGGACAAAGTGGCAAGATAGAAGCAACTTGAGTTCAGTGCTCTCGTAACATCATCGGCTCTTCCGGCGTTTTCTTCAGCAGAGAGACTCTGAAGTTGGCCGAATTTCTGGACAAGGCGCTTGGGCAGGGGCAGCTTGTTCAGGGCGGAGGTCAGCTCAGGGTCTCCTTTTTTGTCCCTGCAGCCCACTCAGCCGCCACCTCCCGGACGACCGACAGCAATTCGTCCCCTTTCAGGGGCTTGGTAACGTATCGATTGCCGGACTCTTTGAGAAACGCCTGCGTGTCGGCGCTGGCTGTGTCGCCGGTGAAGAAGATCACGCGCTTGATGAGCGTGGGGTCTTGTTCTTGAAGCCGCGCGTGGAGCTGGCGACCATCCAGGCCGGGCATGCGGACGTCGCTGATAATCAAGTCGTAGTCTTTGCGACTCAGCTTCTTCAGGGCGGCTGTGCCATTGCAGGCAATGTCCACTGTGTGCCCCTGGCGTTCCAGCAGACGACGTACCAGCGTCGCTACCGTCCGCTCGTCGTCCACGACCAGGATGTTTTGTGGCGCTGGCTGAGGCGTTTCATCGATTTCGCTGGCAACCTGGGGCGGGTCGGGCTCGTGGTAAGTCGGCAGCTCGATGAAAAAGGTAGCGCCATGGTTGACCTGGCTCTCAGCCCAGATGCGGCCGTCGTGCTCCTGGATGACCCCGTAGCAGATAGAGAGTCCCAGGCCAGTCCCCTTCCCGACAGGCTTGGTCGTGAAAAACGGGTCGAAGATGCGGCTGACGATATCAGGTGGAATGCCCGGGCCATTATCGGCAATTTCCACCCGCGCGTACCCGTCCATGGCCCGGCTGCGCACGATGAGCCGGCCATTCTGGAACGCGCTCATCGCCTGTTGCGCATTCAGGATAATGTTCAGGAACACCTGTTGCATCTGGACCGGATCGGCCAGGACTTCAGGTAGTTGCGAGTCCAGGTCGCGTACTACCTGAATGTTGTCCATACGCAACTGGTATAGCCGCAGTGCCAGAGTATCCTCGAGGATTGTATTGTGATTGATGGGCCGTTTCTCCGGCTTGTGCTCCCGCGCAAAGGTCAGGAGCTTGGCAACTATCTTGGCGCAGCGCAGCGCCTGGTCGTTGATCTTGGCAATGTCCGCGTGATACCGGCCTGGCAGGTCCGATTCCAACATCAACTGGGCATAGCCGATAACGGCGGTGAGGGGGTTGTTCAGCTCATGAGCCACCCCGGCAACCAGCTCACCGACGGCGGAAAGCTTCTCGGCTTGCAGGAGCTGGCGTTCGATCTGCTTGCGGTCCGTCATGTCGGTAAACACGGACAGGATGCCGAGGAGTTTCTCGCCATCGAATAAAGGCACACTGCTACCCATCACTGGGACGGCCTGGCCGTTCTTCGCCAGCAGGTTCGTTTCATAGCGAGTGCCTGTGCGCAGGGATTGATAAGCAAACTCCGGCGCTACCCGCTCCTGATCCTCGACCGGCACGACCACGGTCCAGTGACTGCCCAGGAGATCCTCTCGTGTGTATCCCAGCATCTCTTCGAAGCGCCGGTTGAAGAAGCTGACACGTCCCTCCTCGTCTAGAACCAGGATGCCCTCCTCCATACTGGCGATGATATTGTCGTTGAATTTCTTTAGACGCTCGATCTCGCGGCTGCGCCGCTGCGTCTCTTCGAAGAGGCGGGCGTTGTCAATGGCGATGGCAGCCTGTTGGGCCACCATCTGGAGGACCTCCTGCTCCTCGTGGTTGATGTCGTGGCGTTGAGTGCCGGCGAAGATAGCCCCCAGCATCTTACCCTGGACCCACATGGGGACGACGATAATCGACGTCTGGCCGAGGAACACGTACAAGACATCGCTGACCGTCTGGCTGACTCCCGGCTTAACCAGGTCCGAAAATGCACGGCACACCCATGTTTCGCCGAGCAACAGCCGCCGGTAACCGGCGTGGCGTGCCGGGTCGAAGACGAAGGATAGTTCGCGCCCGTCCCCGCCGGAGCTCGCATCCGGCTGTCCTGGCTCGGGATAGGTGGCGGCTGCGGTAAAAGAGCACGTCGCCTGGTCAAACAAGGCCACCACGGCCGCGTCGTAGGCCAGCTTATTGACCACGCCTTCGGCGATGACGCGCATCACCCGCGACGGATCGAGGCTGCTGACCATCGCCTGGACGATGGCCTGGAGGTGACGGAGCTGGTTGGTCGTCCGGCGCAGCTCGGCCACCTGGTGTTCAACTTTCGAGAACAGCAGCGCATTCTCGATGGCCAAGGCCGCGCGCTGGGCCATAAGC